>DATNKH010000790.1:0-2049 GCA_035603475.1 Thermoanaerobaculia bacterium | reverse complement strand
CGGGCGCTGGCAGGCCGCTTCGCGTGGGGCCTGCCCACGGTTCCCGCCGTCGCGGCGGCCGCGGTGACCGCGGCGGTGGTGCTGCTCGCGCTGCTCGGCCTGCCGGCGGCGTCCGGGGTGGCCGCGGCAACGGCCGCCAGGCTCGGAGCGACGAGCATCGCCGGCCTGCTGCAAGCCAGCGTCGACGGAGTGATCGCCGCCGGCCAGTGGCTGGCCGACCTGGTCGACTTCGGCGACACGCTGGTGCTCCTGGTCAGGGCGGTGGCGGAGCCGCTGGCGACTCCGCCGATGGCGGCGCTGGCTGCCGCCAGTCTGCTGGTGTCCGTCCTCGCCGCGCGCTGTCTGGTCGACCTCATCCAACGTGACAGGAGGTGGGTCTATGCGGACCCCATCTGATCGCTTTGCCCGCGCCGGCCACCGTGCGGCGCGCGCTTGTCGCCCCGGGCCTTCCTGCCGGGGATGGGCCGCGGCTGCGCTGGCCTTGGCCCTGGTTCTGTGCCTGCCGGCGCCCGGCGCGGCCCAGCCGCCGCCCCCATCCTCCCGGCCGGCAGCCGGCGCGGCGCTGTCCGCCGGCGCCCGGCGCGAGCTGCGCGACTCGATCGAGCGGCTCTACCAGGTCACCGGTATTCACAATGGTGTCCTGCTCAAGCCTCGCGTCGTGCGCACGGGGGTCCACGAGGTCGAGGTCAGCGGCGACTCCATCATCATCAACGGCGCACGCGTCATGCCCGAAGCGGTGCGCGAGTGGCTTCGGGACGCCGGCGCTGCGCAGCTGCTGCAGCTGCTCGAGCTCTCCCCAGCCGATCGCCAGGCGCTGTTCGGCCTGCCGCGCGACGTGGCGGCGACGGCCTCGTCCTCCGGCCAACCCGGCAGCGCCGCCGGGCCGGCGGCCGCCCAGGGCGCCGATGCGGAGAGCCGCGAGGATACTGGCCTCGGTACGACGCCGCCGATGCCGCCGGTTCCTCCCACGGCGCCCACCCCGCCGGTGCCGCCGGTCGCCGAGGAGCCGCCGGTGCCCCCCGGCCCGCCCTCTCCGCCGCCAGCGGTGAGCTCCGGCAGCCGCGTGCGCTTCGGCGGCCCGGTGACCGTGGGCAAGGATGAGGTCGCCGAAGAGGTGGTGACGATCGGCGGCGGCGTGCACATCGACGGCGAAGTGAACCGCGACGTCTCCGCGGTCGGTGGGTCGGTGCGGGTCAACGGGCGCGTCGGCGGCAGCGTCACCGCGGTCGCCGGCAGCGTTCATCTCGGCCCGCACTCCGAGGTGATGGGCGACGTGAGGGCGGTCGGGGGCACCGTGGTCCGCGCGCCTGGATCGGTGGTCCACGGCAGCCTCTCGGATGTCAGCAAACTACGGACCGATATCGACATCGACGACGGCCACGTGCTGCTGGCGCCGCTGGTCGGCCGCTCGCTGCGCATGTTCTGGTCGCTGGCCACGCTGTTGCTCCTCCTGCTTGCCGTCACGCTGGTGGTGCTGCTGGCGCCGAACGCCCTCGAGCAGGTGCGAGCGCGGGTCGCCGGCGAGCCCTGGACCACGCTCGGATCCGGCTTCCTCGGCGTGATCCTGGTGGTACCGGCGCTGGTAACTCTGGTGCTGGTGCTGATCATCTCGATCATCGGCTGCCTCCTGCTGGCGCTGGTGCCGTTCCTGATCATCGGGCTGTTCATCGCGGCGCTCGTGGGCTTCGCCGGCGTCGCCTACCAGGCGGGACGCGTCCTCGAGGGCCGCTTCGGCTGGCACCTCGGTGGCCCCTACCTGACTACCGTTGTCGGCGTGCTGGCCATCTACTCGCTCTCGCTCGTCGGGCATCTGCTGGCCATCGGCGGCGGCTTCCTGCACTTCCTCGCCATGATCTTCCTGTTCTTCGGCGGGATTGTCCGCATACTGGCCTGGATCATGGGCTTCGGCGCCGCCATCCTCACCGTCTTCGCCAACCGCCCGCAGCGCTTCCGCCGCCAGCCCCCGCCGAGCTCGGCAGCGGTCCTGTCGACGCCACCCCCGGCCCCCTACGCGACTCCGGCGCCTCCCGCGGCGCCGGCGCCGCCGGG
>DATNKH010000789.1:0-2520 GCA_035603475.1 Thermoanaerobaculia bacterium | reverse complement strand
GTCCAGTCCAGCAGCAGCACGAGCACGAACACCACGACGCCGATCCGGATGGCGGCGTCGGCGAGGTTGAAGTCGGTTGGCCAGAGGTGGACCTCGATGAAGTCGGTCACGGCGCGCAGCCGGACGCGGTCAACCAGGTTGCCGACGGTGCCGCCCGCCACAGCACCGAGCGCAGTGATACCCAGGATGCCACCGACGTTCCCGCGGAGCGCGAGTACAGCAATCGCTCCGACAACGATTAACTCCAGCAGGGCGAACAGCTCGTTCAGGCCGGTGCCCAGTCCGAGCGCGGCACCCGAGTTGCTGGCCAGCCGGAACCAGAGCCAGCCAGGAATGACCGTCACCTCGTGACCAGGTGTCAGCGCACCGCGGGCCCAGGCCTTACTGGCCTGGTCGACGAGCGCCACCACGAGCGCGATCGCGGCGACGATCAGCAGCGCCCGGCGTCTCGGCATCCCGGCCATGCTACCGGGGGCACGCTGGCGCCGCTTATGAGGCTAGTTGTTGGCCGTCGAGTTGGGCGAGGCGCTCGGGGCGTTCCGTTGGCCGTTGCCGCTGCCGTTGGTGTTGCCGTTCCCGGTCCCGGCGGGGGAGGCGCTCGATTTGCCGGCGGCGCTCGACGAGGCGGGCTGGTCGGCCGTCTGCAGGGCCCCCTGGGCCCGGTCTCGGGCCCGCGTGATCGCGCTGACCGTCGCCGCGTTGGTCGCCTGACTCTGTAGCCCGGCGAGCTGCTGGTCGTGCGCGGCGATCGCCTGGACCAGGCGATTTTCGAGGCTGGCCGCCAACGCCGGGTCGCTCTGCTTCTCCGCCTGGACCACGAGAGCGGCGTCGTTGAGCTGGTCATCAAGGCTGCTCAGCGCGCGGTCGGCGAGGTCCAGCCGGTGCCGGGCGATCATCGCCTCCGCCTCGATCATTCGGGTCCGGGCGATGTCGAGGTGATAGCGGACCTTATCCGTCGGGCTGAACGCCAGCGCGCCGCGCACGTTCTCTGCCACGCCCTTCAGTGGGTACAGCGCCGAATCCGGGAGGCTGTCGGCGGATGCCGCGACGGCCCCGGCCACCAGCAGCACCGCGGCCGCGACCGCCGCCAGCAACAGCCGGCGGACTGGATGCACGTGCGACCGGACGGTCGCCGACTGCTCGACCGCGGCGAGCACCAGGTTCCAACCGCGAATCTTGGCGCCGGGTGACGGCGTGGCCGGGTCGACGGCCCGTAACCGCTCGGCCAGCCGCTCCAGCCGCTCGACTTCAGGTGTCAATTGTTCGTCCTCCCCTCCAGGGCGCGCTCGAGCGAGCCCAGTGCCCGGTGTTGCAGTGCCTGCACGGCACCCACCGACTTGCCCATGATGTCGGCCGCCTGCGCGGCGGTCAGGTCCTGGAAGAAGCGGAGGATCAGGACCTGCTGCTGCTCGTCGGTCAGTCCGCGCAGCGCCTCGCGCAGGTCGTCATTGGACAGTTGCTCGACGGCAAGGTCGGCTGGATCCGCCGACACCGGCATCGTCGCCGACTCGAGCGGAACGAGCGTGGCCTTGCCCTGGCGGCGGTAATGGTCGATGGTCGCGTTGTGCGCGATCCGGTATACCCAGGAGGAGAAGGCAACGCCCTGGTCATGGAAGAGATCGAGGCGAGTGAGGCTGCGGGTCATGGTATCGATGGCCAGGTCCTCCGCATCCTCAACCCGCCCGAGGCGGGCGTAGACATAGTTGTAGATCCGGTCGAAATAGCGCTCGAAGAGAATTCGGGCCGCGTCCTGATCGCCGCGGCGGACCCGCTCGATGAGAGGGCGATCGTCGTCGGACGCCGCCTTATCGAGTGGCTGCACAGGGTGACATTATGGGGGCTCCCCAGCCGAACCGGGATCACGCTTCCACTGGCAGTGGCGGACATATTCAGCTTCTAATACGTGCGATCGAATCCGCAACGTATGTTGCGCCGAGCCTGACGTTGCGCGGCCGCGCCAACTCGTTGCGGCATTGTCACCGGCCGAGGCGGGTTCAGACGACCAGGATGGAGCCGGCGTCCCCCTCCGTCAGCTGCCCAACCACGACGCCGGTCACGCTCTTTTCCTGCAGGGCGCCAAGCAGACGGTCCAGCTCGCTGTCCGAGACGGCCAGCAGCAGGCCGCCGGAGGTCTGGGCGTCGCAGAGCAGGGTCTGGCGGGCGGCAGACAGGTGCGCCGGCCAGCGCACGCGCGAGGCCAGAAAGCGCTCGTTCGATCGGGTGCCACCGGGAACTTCGCCGGCCTCAGCCAGTACCTCGGCTCCCGGCAGGAGTGGGACCGACGCCGCCTCGACCCGCGCGGCGACGCCCGACGCCCGGGCCATGGAATGGAGGTGCCCCAACAGGCCGAAGCCGGTGACGTCGGTGGCGGCATGGACCTCAACGGTCGCCATGGCGTTGGCGGCATCGCGGTTGAGCCGGAGCATGCCCTCGATGGCTGCGGCCGCGGATTCCGGCGGCGCCACCTGGTGCTTGATCGCGGTCGTGATGACACCGGTGCCCAACGGCTTGGTCAGCACC
>DATNKH010000788.1:0-2648 GCA_035603475.1 Thermoanaerobaculia bacterium | reverse complement strand
AGACCGCTGACGCGGTTGCCGTCTTCGACACCGAACCGGCGACGCTGACCGGCGATGGGCCACCGGAGCGGATCGCCGGATCGCGCGTCACCGACCGTTTTTTCGACGTCCTCGGCGCACGCCCGCTGCGCGGCCGCTTCTTCCTGCCGGAGGAAGACCGCACGCCCGGCTCCAACCGGGTGGTGGTGATCAGCCAGACGCTCTGGCAGCGGCGCTTCGGCGGCGATCCATCGCTGATCGGCGGGCAGCTGATCCTCAACGGCATGCCGTTCACCGTCATCGGTGTCGCCGGTGACGGCTTCGGCGGCACCTTCTTCGGCTTCGTCTACGATCTCTGGCTGCCGGCCGCGATGGCGCCGATGGTGCTCCAGCGCAGCGATCTCGAGGACCGGCGCACGGTCTGGATGGAGGCGGTAGGCCGCTTGCGGCCCGCGGTGTCGCTGGCCCGCGCCCAGGCGGAGCTGAACACCATCGCCGGCAGGCTGGCGCATGCCTATCCGGAGGACCGCGGCCACGAGATCGTCCTCACGCCGGTGACCGGTTACGACCGGGAGCTGCAGGGCGGGGTGGTCGGCTTCCTCGCCGTGCTCCTCGCGGTGTCGCTGTTCGTGCTGCTCATCGCCTGCGTCAACGTCGCGAGCATGCTGCTCGCCAGGGCCACGGCGCGCGGCAAGGAAATCGCCATTCGCCTGGCGATCGGCATGGCGCGAGCCCGCCTGACCCGGCAGCTGCTCACCGAGAGCGTGCTGCTGGCCGTGCTCGGCGGGGCCGGCGGCGTCCTGCTGGCCGGCTGG
Source organism: Thermoanaerobaculia bacterium (assembly GCA_035603475.1). Classification (GTDB taxonomy): domain Bacteria; phylum Acidobacteriota; class Thermoanaerobaculia; order Multivoradales; family UBA5704; genus JASLEW01. Next base: position 1,854 of record DATNKH010000788.1, on the reverse strand, counting down.
GGCTTGGACCTGTTGCGCGGCTTCCAGCCTCCCTTCGGCATCCCGCTGGTCTTCGACTTCCATCTCGACGGGCGCGTGCTCGCCTTCGCGCTGCTGCTGTCGCTGCTCTGCGGGGCGGCCTTCGGGCTGGTGCCGGCCCGCCAGGCCGCACACGCCGACCTGGTGCCGGCGCTCAAGGACACCGCCGCGGGGGGCGGCCGCCGGGGAGCCCGCATTCGCAGCGCCTTCGTCGTCGCCCAGGTCGCGGTGTCGCTGCTCCTGCTCGTCACGGCGGGCCTCTTCCTGCGCGCGCTGCAGCATGCCGACGCGCTCGATCCGGGATTCGACCCGCGGCACGTCGAGACCGTGGCGCTCGACCCCTCGGTGCTCGGCTTCGACAAGCCGCGGTCGCAGCAGCTCTTCCTGCGGCTCGGCGAGCGCGTGGCGGGGCTGCCCGGAGTGCAGGCGGTGACGCTGGCGGACTCCATCCCACTCGGCCTCGGGAACCTCTTCGGCAGCAGCCGGACCCAGATCAAGGTCGCGGGGCGCCAGCCGCCGCCGGGCAAGGACGCCTTCGAGGTGGAGGACAGCGTGATCGGCACGCGCTACTTCGAGACGCTGCGCATCCCGCTGCTCGCGGGCCGGGACTTCGGCGACCGGGACCGCGCCGGCGCGCCACCGGCGGCCATCGTCAACGCCACCATGGCCCGTCACTTCTGGCCCGGGGAAGACCCGGTCGGCAAGCGCTTCGTGCGTGACGGCCAGGTGGTCGAGGTCGTCGGCCTCGCCGCGGACAGCAAGACCTCGCGGGTCACCGAGGAGCCTCACGACTACCTCTACCTGCCATTCCTGCAAGTGCCCGGGACGCGCATGACGCTCTGCATCCGCGCCGCGGGAGATCCGGCGGCACTCGCGCCGGCGCTACGGCGCGAGGTGCGCCAGCTGGCGGCGGACCTGCCGATCCTCGGCCTGATGACCATGCAGGAGTCGATCGCCGTCTCGCGCCTGCCGCAACGCATCGCCGCCACGGTCGCCAGCCTGCTGGGGCTCACCGGCTTGCTGCTCGCGGCGATCGGCATCTACGGCGTGGTCTCCTACTCGGTCACCCTGCGTCACCACGAGATCGGCATCCGCATGGCGCTGGGTGCGCGGCAGGCAAGCGTGCTCCGGCTGGTGGTGCGCCAGGGAGTGCAGCTGGCGCTGATCGGGGTGGCGATCGGCACGGGCGGCGCGCTCGCCCTCAGCCGGCTGCTCGCGGGATTGCTCTTCGGCGTCAGCCCGAGCGATCCGCTGACCTTCGCGAGCATCGCGGCCCTGCTGGCGGCGACCGCGATGGCGGCAAGCTTCGTGCCCGCCCGCCGCGCGGCGAGGATCGACCCGATGCGGGCTTTCCGTGCCGGATGAACCCGCGCGCCTCGACACGTCACCTGAGAGCCTTGTAGTCTTGGCGCCATGAAGTCCGGGCGTAGCTCTCTCCAGCGGGAGCTCAAGCAGCGGCGGCCCTTCCATTCGCGGGGGGTGGAGTCGGTGATCGCCGTGCTGCACACCGCGGACCTGCTGCGCCGCCGGCTCTCCCAGGCGAGCGCGCCGCACGGCATCACTTACCAGCAGTACAACGTGCTGCGCATCCTGCGCGGGGCGGGCGAGGAGGGGCTGCCCACCCTGGCCATCGGCGAGCGGATGGTCGAGCAGACTCCCGGCGTGACCCGGCTCATCGACCGGCTGGTGGCGAAGGGGCTGGCGGCGCGTGGCCGCGCCGAGAGCGACGGCCGCCTGGTCCTCTGCCGGCTCACCGAGGAAGGCCGGAGCCTCCTGGGCCGGCTCGACCCCGAGATGGAGGTGGCGGCCGAGGCCGGCGTCGCCATGCTGCGCGTC
>DATNKH010000787.1:0-5645 GCA_035603475.1 Thermoanaerobaculia bacterium | reverse complement strand
GGTCTGCTATCCTGGCTCGGTGAACGACCTCTTCCTGCGCGCCTGCCGCGGCGAGCCGACCGAGCGCCGGCCGGTGTGGATCATGCGCCAGGCCGGCCGCTATCTCCCCGAGTACCGCGCACTGCGGCAGCGGGTCGACTTCCTGACTCTCTGCAAGACTCCCGAGCTCGCCGCCGAGGCGACCCTGCAGCCCGTCGCGCGCCTCGGCGTCGACGCCGCCATCCTGTTCGCCGACATCCTGCTGCCGCTCGAGGCGATGGGCGCCGAGCTGGAGTTCGTGCGCGGCGACGGTCCGACGTTCCCGCGCCCCGTGCGACGGCGCGAGGACATCGCCGGGCTGCGCCTGCCGGACGTCGAGGAGACGCTGGGCTACGTCTTCGCCGCGCTCCGCCTGGTGCGGCGCGAGCTGGCCGGCAAGGTGCCGGTGATCGGCTTCGGCGGCACGCCCTGGACGCTCGCGGCCTATCTCGTGGAAGGCGGCGGCTCGCGTCACTTCGAGCACCTCCTGGCGTGGAGCTACGGCGATCCCGAGGGGCTCGCGCTGCTGCTCGACCGCATCGCCGACACCTCACTTGCCTACCTCCGCGGGCAGCTCGCGGCCGGCGCGCAGGCGCTGCAGCTGTTCGACACCTGGGGCGGCCTGCTCGACGCCGAGCGCTGGCGCAGCCTGGCGCTGCCGCCGTTGCGCAAGGTGGTGGACGGCCTGCGTGGCAAGGCGCCGCTCATCTACTACATCCATGGTGGCTCGCACCTGCTCGAGGCGCTCGGCGACCTGCCGGTCGAGGTCCTGTCCGTCGACTGGCGCCAGCCCCTCGGGTGGGTGCGCCCGCTGGCCGGCGGACGGGTGTTGCAAGGGAACCTGGATCCGGCCGCGCTGCTGGCGCCGCGCCACGAGATCGAGCGCCGCGTCGCCAACCTGCTCGCCGAGGGCGCGGGCGGCGGCCACATCGTCAATCTCGGTCACGGCATCCTGCCGATGACGCCGGTCGAGCACGCCCGCGCCTTCGTCGAGCTGGCGCAGCGCCTCTCGGCGGAGCCCGCGGTGCCGCTCGCTGCCGGCAAGGCCAAGCCGGCGCCGGAAGCCCGCGGCGGACCCTGACCGGGCCCAGCCCAGCCCCCAGGCCCGTCGTTAGCGGCGGGGCAGGCGAGGCCGGAAGCTATCGGGCAGCTACTGGATGGCGAGCTTGCCGGTCGCCGTCTGCGCCAGGACAACCTTCGAGCTTGGCTGGTTGGGCGTGCTGAAGATCACGGGCACGCCGGTGCCGGTACCGTCCGAGTTGAACGAGAACGACTGGCAGACCGTGCCCTGGACACAGGAAGTGACCGGCTGCATCACGAAGCTGACGCTCTTCGGCACCTCCCAGACTGCCACCAGCTGGGGGCCCGGGATGTCTCCCGGTCCGTCGGGGAGGCTATAGGGCGGCATGTTCGGGAGGGTGCCGGAGAAGACGTAGAAATTGTGGCGAGTGGTGTCGGCGACCAGCGTCACGGGCTGGTTGAGCTTGATCGACTCGTAGCGCGCCTCGCGCCCGAGCATCTCGAGCTGTTGCGCCGAGGAGCGAACCTCGTAGCGGGCGAGGACCTTCATCAGGGCCGGATAGCCGAGCAGCAGCAGCAGCGATCCGATCGCGATCACGACCGCCAGCTCGGCGAGCGTGAACCCCGACCGCCAAGACCTCGACCGCCGCCTGCGCCGGAGCAGCCGGCGCGCTTCACCGTCGCTCGTGGATGGGTGTGCCATCGTACCCCCTCGGGCCTCCCGGCCACCTGGATCCGGTCAGGACCCTCATCGACCCATTCAACTTATACGACAGTGTACATGCATTCCCCGGCGCGACCAAGTGTGCTCGCGAACGGGCGAACGGGTAGTGTCCCAGATTGCCCTGCCTCCCTCTGCCTCCTTTGGGCGAGGGGCCGAAGTCATCGATCCCTTGCCCCTCCGCCCTTCGCCCAAAGGAGGCAGAGGGAGGCAGGGCAATCTAGCAGGACACTACCCGCGAACGGACCCACTTCCCCACCCTTCAGCGGCGCCCGTGACCGGCGGGCGCGCCTGGCGCGGCGTCCTTGGCCAGGCTGTCGTGGATGGTCAAGATCCAGGTCTTGGTGTCGACGAAACCCTTGCCCCAGGGCGCCAGCTCCGCCGGCAGCCCCTCCGCCTGGATCTTCTCGAGGCTCTCGCCTGCGTGCATGCGGCGGCGCACGACGTCGGTCGAAGCCACCAGCATGGCGTGGAAGCGCTCGAGGTCCGCCCGCGTCGACAGCGGACCGTGGCCGGGAATCACCTTGGCATCGGCCGGCACCAGGGTCAGCGCCTTCGCCACGTCGTCGATCAGCCCCTGCACGCTGCCGCCGCTCCCGAGGTCCACGAACGGGAACTGGCCGGCGAAGAAGTCGTCCCCCATGTGCACGACGTTCGAGCCGGTGAAGAACACCACGCTGTCGCCGTCGGTGTGGCCGTGCGGGAAGTGGACGACCTTGATCTCCTCGCCGTTCCAGTGCACCGACACCGCCTGGTCGAAGGTGATCACCGGCAGCGCCTGCTTCGGCGACGGCGGCACCTTGTTGCCGAGCACCGACTGCTCGGTCGACAGGCGCCGCCGCACGTTCGCCTGGGCGATGATCGGCGCCTCGAGCCCGAACACCTTGTTGCCGCCGGTGTGGTCGCCGTGCCAGTGGGTGTTGATCACGAACTTGATCTTGCCGCCGCCGCCGCCGGCAATGCCCTGCACCGCGGCGCGGATCTTCGGCGCCAGCGGCTCGAACTGATCGTCGACGAGCAGGATGCCGTCCTCCCCCACCGACGCGCCGATGTTGCCGCCGGCCCCTTCCAGCATGTACACCTTGCCGGCGACCGGCGTCACCTTGATCTCGACCTTCGAGAGGTCCCGCTGCTGCGCCACCGCCGCGCGCTGGCCCCCGGCGCCGCCGCCGGCGACTACCAGCGCCGCCATCCAGCCCGCCGCCCCCGCGGCGGACAGCGTCGCCAGAGCACCCTTCAGCCCTCTACCCATTTGCCCCTCCTCAGTGATCCGTGAGACCGACCGCGCCATTCTAGCCGCTTCGGGGCGCCGGCGGCCGCGGCGACTGCTGCGATGGCGGCGGTTGCCGATCACGGGGGCCCAGCCAGCTATGATGACCGGCATGGCCACGCCACCGCTGCCCGACGGCGTTCCGGCCGCTCCGGCTGCCGCTCCCGTCACCGGCGCCGCTCCGGCCGCCCGCGCGGCTCCCGCCGCCGGGCCGGGAGCGCACCTGCGTTCGCCGGACTCCGGCAGGCGAGTGGCGCCGCCGCCCTTTGCCGGCGCCGCGGCGCTCGCCGCCGAGCTCGCGGCCAGCGTCGCCGGCGAGGTGCGCTTCGACGCCGGCAGCCGGGCCCTCTACGCCACCGACGGTTCGAACTACCGCCAGGTGCCGATCGGCGTGGTGCTGCCGCGCGACGCCGCCGACGTCGTCGCGACGGTCGCCGCCTGCCGCCGGCATGGCGCCCCGGTGCTGGCGCGCGGCGGCGGCACCAGCCTCGCCGGCCAGTGCTGCAACGTCGCGGTAGTGCTCGACTTCTCGAAGTCCATGCACCGGCTCGTGGAGATCGATCCCGTGCGGCGGCTGGCGCGGGTCGAGCCCGGCATCGTGCTCGACACCCTCCGCCGCGCCGCCGAGCGCCATCACCTCACCTATGGACCCGATCCCGCGACGCACGACCACTGCACGCTGGGCGGCATGATCGGCAACAACTCCTGCGGCGTGCACGCACTGATGGCCGGCAAGACCGTCGACAACGTCGACGAGCTCGAGGTGCTGACCTACGACGGCCTGCGGCTGCGCGTCGGCCCCACCTCGGACGACGAGCTCGCGCGCATCGTCGCGGCAGGAGGCCGGCGCGGACAGATCTACGCCGGGCTGGCGTCGCTGCGGGACCGCTTCGCCGCGCTCATCCGCCAGCGCTATCCCGACATCCCGCGCCGCGTCTCGGGTTACAACCTCGATCAGCTGCTGCCGGAGAACGGCTTCCACGTGGCGCGCGCCCTGGTGGGCACGGAGGGCACCTGCGCCACCGTGCTCGAGGCGACGGTGCGGCTGGTGGCGAGCCCCCCCTTCCGCACCCTGGCGGTGCTCGCCTATGCCGACGTCTATCGCGCCGGCGACCATGTCCCCGAGATCCTGCAATGGGGGCCGATCGGCCTCGAGGGCTTCGATGACCGGCTGGTCGGCTTCATGCGCGCCAAGGGGCTGCAGCCGGGCAGCGTCGCCAAGCTGCCGCCCGGCGGCGGCTGGCTGCTGGTCGAATTCGGCGGCGACAGCCAGGACGAGTCTGACGCCCGCGCGCGGCGCATGGCCGACGCCGTGCGGCAGCGTCCGGACGCGCCGTCGGTCAAGGTGATGGCAAGCCGGGAGGAGGCGAAGCGGATCTGGGAGGTGCGCGAGTCCGCGCTCGGCGCCACCTCGTTCGTGCCGGGGATGGCCGACACCTGGGAAGGGTGGGAGGACGCGGCGGTGCCGCCGGCACGGTTGGGCCTCTACCTGCGCGACTTCCGCCGGCTTCTCGAGCGGTATGGCTACGACTGCGCCCTCTATGGCCATTTCGGCCAGGGTTGCGTCCACATGCGGATCGACTTCGACCTCGTGAGCCGGCCCGGCATCGACCGCTACCTGGCCTTCATCGACGAGGCGGCCGACCTGGTGGTCCGCTATGGCGGGTCGCTCTCGGGCGAGCATGGCGACGGCCAATCGCGGGCGGCGCTGCTGCCGAAGATGTTCGGCCCCGAGCTGGTGGGCGCCTTCGAGGAGTTCAAGGCGCTCTGGGATCCCGATTGGAAAATGAATCCCGGCAAGGTGGTGCGCGCCCACGGTCCGGATCAGAACCTCCGCCTGGGCATCGACTACCGCCCCTGGGAGCCGGCCACCCATCTCAGCTTCGCCGCCGATCAAGGCAGCCTCTCGCGCGCGACCCTGCGCTGCGTCGGCGTCGGCAAGTGCCGGCGCCAGCAGGCCGACGGCGGTGTCATGTGTCCGAGCTACATGGCGACGCTCGAGGAGCGGCACTCGACCCGCGGCCGCGCCCACCTGTTGTTCGAGATGCTCGAGCGCGACGCGATCGGCCACCAGGGCTGGCGGGACGAGAGCGTCAAGGAGGCGCTCGACCTCTGCCTGTCGTGCAAGGGGTGCAAGTCGGACTGCCCGGTCCACGTCGACATGGCGGCCTACAAGGCAGAGTTCCTGCACCATTACTACGCCGGCCGGCTGCGGCCGCGCTCCGCGTACGCCTTCGGCCTGATCCACTGGTGGGCGCGCTTGGCCTCGCCGATCGCGCTGCTGGTCAACGCCGCCCTGCGGGCGCCGGGGCTCTCCGGCCTCGCCAAGGCGGCGGCGGGCATGGCGCCCGAGCGCCGCATCCCGAGCTTCGCCAGGCAGACCTTCCGCGGCTGGTGGCGGGCGCGCGCCCGCTCCGGAGAGCGGAACCCGGACGGGCCGCGGGTGGTGCTCTGGGCGGACACGTTCAGCAACTTCCTGCAGCCGGCGGTGGCGCAGGCGGCGGTCGAGGTGCTGGAGGCGGCCGGCAAGCGCGTGGTGGTGCCCGAGCAGCCGCTGTGCTGCGGGCGGCCGCTCTATGACTACGGCATGCTGCGCCTCGCGCGCCGCCAGCTGCG
>DATNKH010000786.1:0-5987 GCA_035603475.1 Thermoanaerobaculia bacterium | reverse complement strand
CTGATCATCGATCCAGTCATCGTCTACTCGACCTTCCTCGGCGGCAGCGGGAGCGATCGGGGCACCGGCATCGCGGTGGATGGCACCGGCAATGCCTACGTCACAGGGGCTACCACCTCCACCACCTTCCCAGGCGTCACCACCGGCTCGATCCAGCGGACCAATGGCGGCGGCGGCGGTGACGGCGACGCCTTTGTGACGAAGATCAATGCGGCGGGCACGGCGATCATCTACTCAACCTTCCTAGGCGGCAGCGGGAGCGATCAGGGCCTTGGCATCGCGGTGGATGTCCCCGGCAATGCCTATGTCACAGGGGAGACCAGCTCCTCCACCTTCCCCGGCGTCAGCGTCACCGCCGGCTCGATCCAGCCGAACCCCGGCGGCGGCGGCTTCAGCGACGCCTTTGTGACGAAGATCAATCCGGCGGGCAACAAGATCGTCTACTCGACCTTCCTCGGCGGCAGCGGGAGCGATGTGGGCTTCGGCATCGCGGTCGATGGCAACACCGGCAATGCCTACGTCACGGGGTTTACCGAATCCACCACCTTCCCCGTCACCCCCGGCTCGATCCAGCTGGCCAACGGCGGCGGCGGTGGCGACGCCTTTGTGACGATGATCAATGCGGCGGGCACCAAGATCGTCTACTCGACCTTCCTCGGTGGCAACGGGTTCGATGGAGGCCTAGGCATCGCGGTCGATGGCACCGGCAATGCCTACGTCACGGGGTTTACCGGCTCCACCACCTTCCCCGTCACCCCCGGCTCGATCCAGCTGGCCAACGGCGGCGGCACCGACGCCTTTGTGACGAAGATCAACGCGGCGGGCACCAAGATCGTCTACTCGACCTTCCTCGGCGGCAGCGGGAGCGATCGGGGCACCGGCATCGCGGTGGATGGCACCGGCAATGCCTACGTCACAGGTCAAACCAGCTCCACCACGTTCCCAGGCGTCACCGCCGGCTCGATCCAGCCGGCCAATGGCGGCGGTAACGACGCCTTTGTGACGAAGATCAATGCGGCGGGCAATGCAATCGTCTACTCGACCTTCCTCGGTGGCAGCGGGAGCGATGGGGGCAATGGCATCGCGGTGGATGGCACCGGCAATGCCTACGTCACAGGGGCTACCACCTCCACCACCTTCCCAGGCGTCACCACCGGCTCGATCCAGCCGGTCAATGGCGGCGGCGGCGGCGACGGCGACGCCTTTGTGACGAAGATCGGAGGGTGTACCAGCGGCTTCGTCTCGGGATGCTGCCTCGGGCCGGTGCCGTGCCCGGGCGCGACCACTGCGTCGGACTTCTACTCCTTTCTCGCTACCGTTACCCTCGCCGGCACCGCGAGCTGCACCGAGACGGTGACCTCCGCCACCGCCGGAGTGGTCGTCGAGTCGTCTGGCCCTTCCACGCTCGCGGCCGGACTCAACCTCGTCACCGGCACCTTCTCCGCGCCGCAAACCAGCAGCCCGTTCAGCCTCACGATCTCCTGCTCAGGAGCCAGCGGCGTCCTGTGCTCGACGACGCTCACCGCGCCGCTTCCCGCGTGCCAGCCGGTGCCGCCCGGGAAAACGGGCACACTGTCGATCAGTAAAGTCGTCGACGTCAAGCCCGGCCAGTCCATACCGCCGACGGCATTTTCGATCAGCGTCAACTGCGGCGGCAATGTTAACCTACTGTCGCTCAACAGCGGTCAACTGCAGACCTTGACCCAGCCGGCAGGGACCTCCTGCACCGTCAGCGAGATACTGCCGCCATCCTTCTCGACAGCCGCTTGTCCCAAAAGCCTCGCGACATGGCTTCCACCCACCTTCTTCCCCTCGGCGACCGTGGTGATCTCCTCGTCGCTGGCGAAGCTCTTGGTGGTGCACAACACCTTCACGTGCAACTAGGCTGGACCCGACACGACCCGGTTCGACATCGAGGCCGTGTCTTCCGGGTCACCCTGAGAGCGTCCTTCCTGGCGGCCGACAGCGGGCGGCGAGGCTTTGATCCACCAAGGACCGGTGCCGGCCCCCAGATGCGGGGGCCGGCACTGGCGAGCAGGCACCTCACTCCCGAGCAATGGGACCAGGCCGTCGACCGCGTCCTCCGCCGCATGGGCCTCGACCGCCGCCAGGTCGTGGTCATCGCCCATCGCGACACCGACAAGGAGCACGTCCATCTCGTCGTCAACCGCGTCGGCGACGACGGCCGCGCGTGGGAGCTCACCGCCGACGTCACCCGGGCCCGCGAGGCCATCCGGCGCATCGAGAAGGACTACCGCCTGATCCGCACCGGACCCCGCGACCTGCCCATGCCGCACCTCACCCCCGGCACCTACCACGAGGCCCTCCGCACCGGCCACCAGCCCCTCGCCGACCGCGTCCGCGAGCAGGCCGCGGGCCGCGTCGCCTCCGCTCTCGACGCGAGCCGCAACCCGGCCTTCCCACAGCGCGTCGTGGGCCCACCTGGACGATGGCAACCGTGCGTCGTGACGGTCAGCCATCCGCTGCCACCACCCAGGGGCCACGGGGTCATCGCCAAGGCCTCCGCCGGACACGGGACCCGTTGCTTTCGAGCCGAAGGCGAGAAGGCGGGGATGGCAGCGAAGCGAACATCCCCCTATCTTGCTCCGAGCTCTGAGGGCCTCGCTGATGCTCCCGAAGCGAGCGCAGGGCCGAGCGGCATCCACCTCTTGCGGCGAGTGGATGCGAGCCGCAATCCGGCGCGGTTACCGGCCCTCGCATGTGGGCTGGTTCGCGATGGTCAGCCAGCAAGAGAGGCGCGCGCTCCGGGGGGCACCCTGGACGAAGAATGCCCCGCCCACACACCCGGCGCGGGCGCTCGATCTGGCCACGAATTCTTCTGCCTTCGAGCCGTAGGCGAGAAGGCGGGGATGATAACGAAGTTAACATCCCCGTCTCTTGCTCCGAGCTTTGAGGGCCTGGCCGAAGCTCTCGGACCGTGCGCTAAGACGGAGCCGCACCCTCCCCTCTCGCGGCGAGCGGAAGCGAGCCGCAGTCTCGCTCGGTTGTCGCGGTTCCTAAGCCGCCGCCGAGGTCGTTCTCGTCGGTCGATCTGGGCGACCGATTGCCGTTCCTTCGAGCCGTAGGCGAGAAGGCGGGGATGATAACGAAGTTAACATCCCAATCTCTTGCTCCGAACTCTGAGGGCCTAGGGGCCTGGCCGAACCCCTCGAATCGGAGGCGCACTTGTCCCTGCGCAGCGAGCGGAGACTCGCTCGGCAAAATCGCGGTTCCTAGAAGCCGCCGGCCTCCAATCCAAAGGCTGCCCCTGCATGGGGCCTGGCCCTCGCGTCGCCGCAGGGGTGGGGGGTCATTGTCGAGGTGTCCTCTTCGGTCGATCTTTGGCGACCGATGTTGGGCCTGCCTTCGAGAGCGGCACTCGCTTCTCGCGGCGACCGCAACGAGCCGGCAACCCGAGGGCCACGGCCGCTGAACCCGAAATGGGGGGTACTGCGGGTAAGGGTCGGGGGGAGATCGGGGCTTGTAGGGCCTCCTGGCGCGTCGTTCTCCCGCGGCAGGCCGGATGCGGGTGGCCCTCGCGTCGGGCGAGCCCTCCCGAGCCTCGTTGCGGCCCGCCAGGCCGGAGAGTCCAGGCGGTTGCCGAGTTCAAGCGTCAGCTCGCTCAACGCGGGTAAGCGAGCCTCGGCCTCTTCGTAGCGCCCGAGACGAGCGAGGATCAGAATCAGGTTGAGGTCGACGACCCAGCGAAGGCGGGGCTCGCCGGCGCTCTCCACGAGTGGCGCAGCGCCTTCCAGCGTGACGAGAGCGGCTTCGACCTGATCGGCCTGCTCAAGGGTGTATGCCTTCTTGAGCAGAATTCGGCCCCTGGCCTCTATGGGGGCGGCGGCCAGCGCCCGCTCCAGGCATGCAAGAGCGGCTGTGAACTGCCGCTGAGCCCGGCGCAGCGACGCTTCGAGGTCGTGCAGGCGCCAAGCGCCGAGCGGACCGCGCGCGGCGGCGCCGCTCGCACGCCATAGCCGCCAAGCGGTCGCGAAGCTCACTTCCGAAGCCACGAGATCGCTGCCCACCCGCTCGGCGTTGGCGACGAAGGCCCAGGCGTATCCCTGGAGGCGGGATCGCCAGGCGTCCTCCCCAGGCGCCAGCTCGGCCACTCGCAGCGCCAGCCGGGCAAGCTCGAGCGCCGACTCGGCGTGGTCCGCCGCGGCGCGCACCCTTTCGGCGCAAAGGAGTTCGACAAGCGCCCAGTGCTGGAGCCCGGGCGAGCACTCGACCAGCTCTCGCCGTTTCGCCGCCGCGAACCGCCGTAGCGTCTCCCACTGGCTGACTGCTCGGAGTCGTGCTTGCTCCACCCGCCGCGCGCGCCCAAGATCGAGCAGCTGTGCGTACATCCGGCTGGTCTCCGTCAGTTCCACTCGTGCGGCGATCTGCCTGGCTCGTCGCACCTCCGCCGGCGACGGGTCGCCGCGGGCCATTCCTCCGCAGCTGAGCTTGGCACTGACCTACCTACGGACCGCGCGAGGCTGGACACAGCAGGATCTCGCGTCCGCTGCCGGGGTGCCGAGCCAGCTAGTCTGCGAATACGAGAAGGGCCATCGGAAGACGCTCCCGCGCAAGAGGGTCGAGGAACTGGTGGCGCGGATGGGCTATACGCCGGAGGACGTGACCCTGGCGCTGCTCTTCCTCGGCGGTCTTTCACCCTCCAAGCAGGAGCACCGCTGGTCGCCCGAGGAGGCGCGCGACCTGGCGGGCGAGGCGCGCTCGTCTTTTCGTCATTCAGAGAAGAGGAATATATAACCTCGCCGCCGGGGCTGTGGGAGGTGTGGGAATCGGCGAGGGTGGGCGGTGGAGGGCGGGCGTGCGGGGGGCCGGGAGCCGATTTCCAAGCCCTGTGGGCGGCTGTGGGAAACGCCCCTCCCACCACTCGCCCGAGCTGGTAGGCCGGACCTGGGGCGTTTTCCATAGCCGTCCATAGGCGCCACCTTCCATAGCCCATGCTTGCGTTGGGTGTGTGGGCGGCGGCACCTGCAACCGCGTCTGTCGGCGCCGATGCTCGTCTCAACGTTCTGCGGGAGCGAAGGGGGGTTGCCCTGGGCGCGCTGCAGCATCAGTGGTACGTCCCCCAGGGTGGACGCCTGGCGGTGGGCAGAAACGGAGGTCAGGGTAGATTCGCGAGCCTGGTGACGACCCAAACGAGGCTCGCAATGAGGAGAAACAAACCGAATCCGAAATAGAGGCTTCTGCCGTGCTTCTTTCCGTATCCGACCATCCAGACCCCAACACACGGGAGAAACGCTGTCCCCGCAAGCTCGGCAAGAAAGACACTCGCTGGCCGATCGACCGAGCCCAGCAGCAGTCCCATCAAGAATAGGAGCAGATCGGTAAGGAGAAGGAGCCTGCCGATAACCTCGAGGTCGGGCCTGGTCATAGACAGAGCAGGCGAGCGAATTTGCGGCTAGGGGTACTGGATGGGGTGCTGCTCGACGCTCTGGACCTGGACGGATTGGAGGCTGAGAAGGTATTGAATCCGGATTCGATTTAGGTAGTCCGCATATAGGAGCGCCGCCGTGAAGTCCGTCTCCTGTACCAGAACGGAGGCTGACGGGGTTACAAGAGCGGCAGTGCTTTCGCTGTACAGCGTTTGCAGGAGTTTGGCCAAGCCGCCAGATGGAGCGAGAGGTCTGTGAACGCCGAGCATGGGGGGAAAGCATAGCACACAGCCAACCCGGTCGATGGCCGGCGGCGCGCGGCGCCGCCGGGACTTGTAGGCGCAGATCGTGTTGACGGCGACGCCGCTTTCCTTCTCAAGCTGGCGCAGCGTCCAGCCCTTCGCGTGACGCAGCAAGTGCAGCGACTTGGCGATCTCCTGGGGCGTGAACTCTTCCATGGTCCGCTACTCCGGCGCCAGGAACCACGCCAGGGGCTTGCCGTAGACGGCGGCGAACCGGGCCAACTCGACCGGATCGAGGCGCCGCTCGCCGCTCTCCACCTTCGAGACGAACGCCTGCCGCGCGCCGATCTGCCGGCCG
>DATNKH010000785.1:0-19417 GCA_035603475.1 Thermoanaerobaculia bacterium | reverse complement strand
TTGCAGTCCGGGCTGAAGGCGACGCCGAAGACCGTCTCCTGGTGCCCCGAGAGCGTCGCCAGCGGCTGCCTGCTGTCGACGTCCCACAGGATCACGGTCCGGTCATTGCTCGCGGAGGCCAGCCGCTTGCCGTCCGGGCTGAAGGCGACGCTTTCGACCTCGTCCGTGTGCCCCTTCAGCGTGGCCAGCCGCCGGCGGCTGTCGACGTCCCACAGGATCACGGTCTGGTCGGCGCTTGCGGAGGCCAGGAGCTTGCCGTCCGGGCTGAAGGCGACGCCATGGACCGGGCCCTGGTGCCCCGCCAGCGTGGCCGGCGGCTGGCGGCTGTCGACGTCCCACAGGATCACGGTCTTGTCCCGGCTCGCCGAGGCCAGCAGCTTGCCGTCCGGGCTGAAGGCGACGCTGAGGGCGCCATCCTTGTGCCCTGCCAGGAACGCCGCCAGATGCGGGTGGCTCAGGAAGCGGCGCCGGAGGCCATCCAGCGTATCCGCTGTCGGAGCGATCCGCGCCGCTTCCAGGTTGGCCAGCAGGGATACGGCGTAGTCGGCAGCCTGAAAGTGATCGGCGATGTCGACCAATCGCAGTCTCTGCGCCTGGCGCAGCATCTCGGCGGCCAGCGCCCGCGCCCGGCTGGCTTGCCACGCGAACCACCCGGCAAGCACGGCAAGGACGATCACGACCAGAGCACCCGCAAGCACCAGCGCCGCGTTGCGCCGGTTGCGCCGCTGCTGCTCGAGCGCCTCCCGTTCGCGGACCTTCGCCGCCGCTTCCGCCTCGCGGGCGCGACGGCGGTCGCGGCTCTCCCTGACCACGCGGGTCAGCACGTCGTGGGTCAGCTCGAGCCGGCGCACGCTCTGCCGGTCGTCGACGCGCACCAGGCGGCGCCGGGTCAGCGCAGCCAGCGCCTCGGAGGTGACGCCGGGCAGGGCCAGCGCGTCCTCCAGGGCGTGGCTGTCGCGGTAGCCGTGGCCGGTGATGAGCCGGTCTTCGACGAACGCCCGCAGGCGCGGATCGAGGCCCGCCATGCTGCGCTCGTAGAAACCCGAGAGGATCTCGCGGTCGGCGCCCTCGAGGAGCGTGGGCGTGATGCGCTCGAGCGGCGGCGTCGCCTGCTGGCGCTTCTGGTTCAGCTCGCTGCATACCACGCTGAGCAGCGCCGGATCGATCTCGATCTTGGGGAAGTCCGCCGCGTCGACGGCGGGGCTGGGCTCGTTCTTCCAGGCGAGCCTGATGATCCGCCGGGCGACGTCGTCGTCGACCAGGTGCCCGCCCGCGCCGGTGATCACTTCGTAGGCCTGGCTGCCGCTCATCGCCAGCAGGCGAAAGCGGTTGTACATGAGGGAGGGCATCTGCTGCTTCAGCCCCTCCATCTCGGCCAGGAAGTCTTCGCGGAAGCTCAGCATCAGCTTGACTGTCGAGCGCTTGAAGTCGAAGCGTCTCGCCGCCGTGGGCTCGGCCTCCAGCGCCTGCCTGACCACGTCAGGCGGCCGGTTCTCCACCAGGTCGCCCAGCTCGGCCAGGAAGGCGGCGGAACGGTCCCGCGAGGTCTCGCTCTCCTGCCCGAGGGTGAAGATCTCCTCGAACTGATCGAACACGATCACCGGGGTCACCGGACGGTTGCGCTCGCTCCAGAACTCCGCGTCGCGCCGATGGAAGAACGACCAGGGGCTCTCGTCCCCGGCGGCCTGGCCAGGCTGGACCCGTTCGGCGGCGCACGTGGCCTGCAGCCCGCGGAAGACCTGCTCGCGCAGTGCCGGCGCACTCTCGGCATGGTCGAGGCGCAGGTAGACCGGCAGGCAGTCCTCACCGCGCAGCAGCGGGAACAACCCGGCCTTCAGGAGCGACGTCTTGCCCAGCCCGGAGCGCCCAAACAGCACCGTGAGCGGCTCGCGGCGGACCAGGCGCAGCAGCTCGCCCGACTCCGCCGCCCGGCCGTGAAAGTACTCGCGGTCCGTCTCGTCGAAGGGGTCGAGCCCGGGCCACGGGTTGTCGCGGTTCAGGCCGTGGCGCTGCGGACCCGCCATCTCGCTCATGCGGCTCGCTGCCGGCGGTGGAATTCGCGCACGAGCTCTTGCAACAGCTTGGCGGCCTCGGGCGTGAGCTGGCCTCCGGGCAAGGTCGCACCTTGCGCTCTCTTGAAGGAGTCAGGCAGGGGAGCCCGATCGATGCGGGTGTCGTCGATCACCACGGGGACGATGTAGGCCTCGTCCGGCGCCATCCCGCGAGCGAGGTCGTCCGCGTCGTTCCACTCCCGCCAGAAGTAGCGGCGCCGGTTCTCCTCGCTCACCGCCTGGCGCGAGATCACCGGCAGGAACAGCGAGCATCGCTCGATGCCGCGGCGGATGCCGCGCGCCCAGGCCTCTGCCGGCTGCAGGGCCTCCTTGTCGAACCACACTTCCAGGCCGGCCGCGCGCAGGCCCTCGGCCAGCTTGCCGGCGGCTGCGAGGTCATCGCTCGCGTAGCTGACGAAGATCGCCCCTGCCGGGATGTTCCTGCCGCCCGCGCTTGCCTCCCGCTCCACGGGCTCCGCGCCGCCCCGTGCTGCAGCCGGATGGGCGGCGTGCCAGCGCTCGGCCAGCTCCGTGACGAACCGTGTCGCGCTCAGCGGCACCACGCGGGCGTCGGCGCTGAAGCTCTCGAGGAACCGCGCCAGCCGGGCGTCATGGGCGATCTTTTCGCCCACCAACACGTCCCAGCGCCGGCGCTTCTGCGAGAGCTCGAGACTCCTGGCGGTGCGCAGGAAGAAGCGCGCGAGCCAGTCCCCGAAGTCGCAACCGAGGATGAGCAGATGGTTGCTGCGCAGCTCGTCGAACAGGTTCTTGGGTTGTCGCTGCTTGTCCTGCATGGCGTGCAGGAACTCCAGGAGGTCGTCGTCGCAGATGGCGTAATCCGGTGAAGCCGACGCCCGCCCCAGGAGATGGAACACCACCGGCTGGCGGAGCTCGGCCTTCGGACAGGCGAGGTCGCGGACGGTGCTCGGCGCATAAGCGATCTGTTCCGCACGCGGCCCCCCGCCGGTGCGCGCGGCGCCGATGGCGTCCGCCAGCAGCGAGTCGAAGGTCAGCGAGACGAACAGGTCGAACCCGGGGATGCCGGCGAGCGCCCGCAGCGCCTCGGGCGGGGTCAGCGCCGCCTTGCGCAGCAGCCTGTGGATCTGGGCGTAGAGCTCTTCCCGCTCTCCCCGCCGGCGCAGGTGCATGGCAACGATGTCATCGAGGGCGAAGCCCTCGGGCAGCTCCGCGGGGGGCAGCTCGAGATCGGCCGCCAGGCGCTGCGCCAGCCAGCGATAGAGGGGCACGTCGGCATCGCCCTCCCGCACCGTGACCAGCTCCGGACCGATGACGGGAACGACGCTCCGGTCCTCGATGTAGTCCAGGAGGTTGTCCCAGAATCCCTCCTGCAAGTCGGCCATGGTGACGGCGCTCCTTGAAAAGTCCTGCTGGCGTGGCTGGTTGCTGTCACAGTTTACGCTGATTCGCGGGCCTGACCTCTTGCGCGTTGCGCGCCGGATCGGGTCGTGAGCTACGACCTCGATCGGCCAGTTGACTCGCCGGGTTGCGACCGCGTATGCTCGTTGGCGTAAACAAGGCGTAAGTCATCCCGCGGCCAAGCCTTCTCCGAGAGCCGCGGGCGGCTGTCGCCGCAGTCACCCGCGCCGAGGCGCCGCGCCGCAGCACCGAAGCGATGGCGAACCGCCGCGCCGCAGAGCCGCCGATCTTTGCCGGCGCCTCCAGTCATCGCCCGCGGGAGGGGAGGAAGCACGTCATGTCAAGCGAGAGCGATCGCCGCCAGGGGAATGCATTCACCGTCGATTTCCTGCAGCGCCTGGACGAGATCGGAGAGCCGGACGGTGCGCACGAGGCCGACGTCGCCGGGCCGTGGGCTGTCCGGCCGGTTCTCTACCTTGGTGGCACCGGCTTCGCCGTGCTGCGCGAATGGGAGAGCCTGCGGGAGAAGGGCGCCGGTGGCGCCGGCACGGGCAATGCTCCGGACGTTCCGTACGCGGTCTTCCGCCGGCGCGAGATGGCCCTGCTCACGGCCGCGGTCCTTCCGGCCACCGGCCGCGAGCTTCTCTTTCGCCTCGACACCGAGCCGGATGCGCAGGGGTTCCCCGTCATCGCCGCCGTCACCCCGAGCGGGGCGCCGCCGGCCGGCGCCTGGGCAACGAGCGCCAAGGCTCCTGCGAGGACCCGCTCGACACCGGAGACGCCGGAGACGCCGGAGACGCCGGAGACGCCGGAGCCGCCGGAGACGCCGGAGAGCATCGCGCCCGGGGCGGTGTCGAATCCGGCGGCTGCCGGGCACCTGCGCGACTTCGACGAAGGTCTCGCCTTCGCGCTGCACCTCGCGGCGGCGATCGTGCGTTCGCCGGTAGCCTTGGCGTGGTTGCTCGAGGCTGCCGGCCATGTCGCCCTCGAGCAGGCGGGAAGGATCCTGGACCAGCGCGTGCGTTGAGCCTGCGGTCCCGGCCCGGCCTCCCATCACACCTGGGATGGCCGAGCCGGCTCTCGCCGGCATCGTGCTGGCATATGCCTCGGCATAGGCCAGGCCGCCTGGCGGCAGGGAGGTTGCCATGCAGACTGAACGCAAGGTCCGCCTGTTCCGCAACGGGCGCAACCAAGCGGTGCGCATACCACGAGACCTCGAGCTCCCCGGCAGCGAGGCGCTGCTCCGCAAGGAGGGGGAGCGACTGATCGTCGAACCGATGCCCCGTCCGTCCCTCTTGGAGCTCCTGTCCACCTGGGAACCTCTGGACGAGGAGTTTCCGGAGGTCGACGACCTCGAGCCGATCGAGGAGGTGAATCTCTGAGATGTTCCGCTATCTCCTCGACACCAACGTCCTCTCGGACCTCGTGCGCAGCCCGAGCGGCCGGGCGGCGCAGAGGATCGCGGTGGTGGGAGAGGCCACGGTCTGCACCAGCATCGTCGCCGCCTGTGAGCTGCGCTATGGCGCTGCCAGAAGCGGTTCTCCCAGGCTCTCGGCGCGCGTCGCGGGTCTCCTCCAGAGCCTCGAGGTCCTGCCTCTCGACCAGGAGGCCGATCGCCACTATGCCGACATTCGAATGTATCTCGAGCGCATCTGGCAGCCCATCGGGCCCAACGATTTCCTGATCGCGGCGCACGCCCTGGCTCTCGACCTGACCCTGGTCACGCACAACGTCGACGAGCTCGCCCGCGTGCCGCGCCTTGCGCTCGAGAACTGGCTCGCCTCCTGAGAGCGCCCTTACAGGGGAGGGTTTGGCGCGCGATCAGGCGCCGGCCTCCAGCAGGCGCTTGCCGCGCAGGAACTCCAGCATCAGCTCCCAGATGCGCTCCTTGCGGTCGGTGAGCCGGTGGTCGCCGTCGGCGAAGAAGTGCAGCTCGATGCCGCGGTAAGGGCAACGGGTCGCGAAGTCGACGACGGCCCGCCAGGGCACCGAGGTGTCGAAGCGGCCCTGCAGGAGCAGCGCGGGGGTGCGGTAGCGGGGCAGCAGCTGTGCCGCGGAGTGGGCGCGCAGGTCCTCGATCAGCTCCCACCCCAGCTCGCAGGACACGAGGTCGTTCTCGAAATGGATGGTCCCCGATTCCTGCCAGCCGCGCGTCCGCTCCGGTCCGGCCCAGGCCAGCAACGAGCCTTCGAGGTCGAGCGCCGGCGCGATGTGCAGGCCGGCCGTCACGCGGTCGGGGTGCTGGGCCGAGAACCACATGCCGGTGCCGCCGCCCATCGAGGAGCCGATGAGGCAGACGCGCGGGTGGCCTCTGGCCTCCAGCCACGAGACGACGGCGGCGACGTTCTCGAGGTTGCGCGCGAGAGTCAGCCCCCGCATGTCGCCTCCCGACCGGCCGTGGCCCTCGAAGTCGAAGGAGCAGAAGGCGAAGCCGGAGGCGAGCGCCCGGGCCCGGAAGAACTCGGCCTTCTCGCCGCTCTGCTCCGAGCCGAAGCCGTGGAGGTAAAGGAAGCAATGGCCGGCGGCGGCGTCCGCGGCGGCCGCAGTATCTGCGGCGTGGCGCGGTCCCCCGGCCGCGGAGTAGCGCACCGCGAGGTGGGACGGCGTGCGCCCAGGCCGCACGATGGGGATGGTTTCCATGCGCCGTCCGCCTGGTCCGGAGCGGCTATCCTATCCGAGCAGGGAGCGCCGGCGAGTTATGGGAGTTGTCGCGTTCGCCTATTGAAACCTTCAATGCGGTTGGGAGGTGGCCCCGGCTTTATTCTCTGGTAGCATAGCGCCCGATGCTAGGGATCCGGGCGACCACGCCCTTCGAGAAGCGGCTCGGCCATCGCTTCCGTCACCACGGCCTGCTCGAGCTGGCGCTCACCCATCGCTCGCACGCCAACGAGCGCGGGCGCGACGAGCACTACGAACGGCTCGAGTACCTCGGGGATGCCGTGCTCGGGTTGGTGACCGCGGACTGGCTGTACCGCAAGCACCCGGAGCTGCCCGAAGGGGAGCTGTCGCGGCTCAAGGCCCAGCTGGTGAGCCGCGGTACGCTGGCCCGGCATGCCGCCGCCCTCGCGCTGGGCGAGGTGCTGCGGCTGGGGGTCGGAGAGGAGCGCTCCGGCGGCCGGGCCAAGCCGTCGCTGCTCGCCGACTCCCTAGAGGCGGTCTTCGGCGCCGTCTACCTCGATGCCGGCCTGCCGGCGGCGGCGAAGGTCATCCACCTCATGCTCGAGCCGATGCTCGAGGTCGAGGAGGGCCGCTCCCAGCTGCTCGAGGCCGACGCCAAGACCCGCCTGCAGGAGGTCGCCCAGGCCCGCGGCGGCGCGCTCCCTGAGTACCGCCACACCGGCGCCACCGGCCCCGACCACAGCCGCCTCTACCGCGTCGAATGCTGGCTGGACGCCCAGCTCCTAGGCGAAGGCGAAGGCACCAGCAAGAAGCAAGCCGAGCAAAGAGCCGCCGCCAGCGCGATGGCCCGTTTGCAAGAGAAGGTTCAACAAGGTTAGCGCCAGAGTTCTCACAACGCTGTTCCCAGGTCTCCACCTAGAGTGGCCGTAGAGCAACACCAGCCGGAGGGGATGGAGGAGGGCCGCGGGCGGCGGACTCTCCCCTCGTGCCGACCTTTGGGCGAGGCACCCAAAGTCCGAGGTCGGTTCCCTTCAAGCGAAAGTGCCTCGCCCAAAGGGAGGCAAGAGGGGAGAGTCCGCCGCCCGCGGCCCGGCCAGGAGGGTTCCCCGAAGGCCCCTCCTGTACAATCGCGCCCCTATGAGCCAGCCCATCGAGAGCACCGAGACCCGCGCCGGCGAGCTCGGGGATCCCATCCCGGTCGACTCCGTCCACGCCCTGTCCCGCCACGTCGGCCGGGAGGTCGAGCTGCCGGGCTGGGTCGACCACAAGCGCTCGAGCGGCAAGATCGCCTTCCTGCAGATCCGCACCGCCGGCGGCGTCGTGCAGGCGGTGGCCAGCCGCGCCGAGCTGCCGGCCGAGGACTGGGAGCAGATCGAGCGCGCCACCCAGGAGTCGACAGTGCGGGTGCGCGGCAAGGTGAAGGAGGACCGCCGGGCGCCGGGCGGCGTCGAGATCCAGCTGCTGGGCTTCAGCCTCCTCTACCTGACGCAGGATTTCCCGATCACTCCGAAGGAGCACGGCACCGCGTTCCTCATGGAGCATCGCCATCTCTGGCTGCGCTCCACCCGCCAGCGATCCGCGCTGCGGGTCCGCAGCGAGGTCGAGCAGGGCATCCGCGACTTCTTCCATGAGCGCGAGTTCACCCTGGTCGATTCGCCGATCCTGACGCCGGCCGCGTGCGAAGGCACCTCGACCCTGTTCGAGACCGACTACTTCGGCGACAAGGCCTTCCTCTCCCAGTCCGGCCAGCTCTACCTCGAGCCGGCGGCCGCGGCGCTCGGCAAGGTTTACTGCTTCGGCCCCACCTTCCGCGCCGAGAAGTCGAAGACCCGCCGCCACCTGATGGAGTTCTGGATGGTGGAGCCGGAGGTCGCCTTCCTCGAGTTCGACGGCCTCTGCCGCCTGGCGGAAGAGTTCGTCTGCTATCTCGCGGCGCGGGTGCTCGACCGCTGCCGCGAGGAGCTCAAGGCCCTCGAGCGCGACACCGCCAAGCTCGAGCAGGTGGCCGGGCCGTTCCCGCGCATCACCTACACCGCGGCGGTCGACCTGCTCCGCCAGGCGGGCGCCGCCATCCAGTGGGGCGACGACTTCGGCGGCGACGAGGAGACCCTGCTCGCCAGCCGCTTCGAGAAGCCGTTGCTGGTCACCCACTTCCCGGCCTCCTTCAAGGCTTTCTACATGCAGCCGGCGCCGGACGATCCCGACCTGGTGCTCGGCCTCGACCTGCTGGCGCCCGAGGGCTACGGCGAGATCATCGGCGGCAGCCAGCGCATCCATGACCACGATCTGCTGCTGGCTCGCATCGAGCAGCACCACCTGCCGGTCGCGGCCTTCCAGTGGTATCTCGACGTGCGCAAGTACGGTGCCTTCCCGCACAGCGGCTTCGGCATGGGGATCGAGCGCTTCGTCGCCTGGATGTGCGGCCTGAGCCACCTGCGCGAGACCATCCCGTACCCGCGCATGCTGTACAAGATCTACCCTTGAGGTGACCGGCGGCGCGAAGTCAACGGCGGACCGGCGCGGCCGCCTCGTCAACTACGCCACGCTCGCCCTGTTGACGCTGATCTGGGGAACCACCTGGGCGGCGATCCGCCTCGGCCTGCGCGGCATTCCCCCCTTCACCGGCGTGGCGCTGCGCTTCGGCATCGCCGCCGCGGTCCTGCTCGCCGCGGCGCGCACTCTCGGCGTGCGGCTGCGCGGCGGCGGGTCTTCGCCTTGGCGGGTGTGGCTGGTCAACGGCCTGATGACGTTCTTCATCCCTTACGGGTTGGTGTACTGGGCGGAGCAGTGGGTGCCATCCGGCCTGACGGCGGTGCTGTTCGCGACCTCGCCGCTGTGGGTGGCGCTGGCCGCCCACTTCGCGTTGCCCGCCGAACGCCTGCGCGCCGCCACCGCCGCCGGGGTCCTCCTCGGCTTCGCCGGCGTCGCGGTGATCTTCTCGGAGGACCTGCGGGCACTCGGCGGCCCGCGGGTGGCGGGCGCCGCCGCCCTCCTGCTGATCGCGCCGCTGACCGCCTCCATCGCCGTCGTCGCCATGAAACGCTGGGCCTCCGGCATGCATCCCCTGACCATCGTCGCGATGCCGATGGCGCTGACCGCCGCCGCCATGGGGTGCGTCGCTCTGGCCACCGAGGCCGGTCAACCGGTTCGCCTCGCCGGGCTGCCGCTGGCCACGCTCCTCTACCTGGCCCTCTGCGGCTCGGCCCTCAGCTTCACCCTCTACTTCTGGCTCCTCGGCCGCCTCCCCGCGACGACCCTCTCGCTGATCAACTACCTGACCCCGATCGTCGCCCTCCTCATCGGCGGCGCCGCCCTCGGCGAGCCCTTCACCCTACGCACTCTGGCCGGCTCCGCCCTGGTCGTCGGCGGCGTCGCCGTGGCGATGAGTGTGGGAGGTCAGAAGACGCCACGAGAGAGCGCGCTCACCGTCATTCCAGAGTGAGCCGGTCAGGATGCCGCAATGCGGCGTCGAGGCGTTCCTTGCTCGGCCGGTGCCGGCGGCCCCGGCCCCCGGCGGAGGTGGTGGCTTGCAGGGGGGCTTCCCTCGCGCCGCGGTTGTGCTACACTCATTGTCGCACTGCGGCATAAACCGGCGGGCGGGCGCTCGCGGGGGCCGCGCCAGGGAGAGAACCGACGATGGCGACCAAGGAAGTGCAGGTGAGCGAGCGGGAGTCGAGGAAGGTGGCCGAGGCTTCCCGCGAGACGGAGTGGAAGCAGCCCAGCTTCATGCGCGAGATGTTCCTCGGCAACTTCCGGCTCGACCTCATCGATCCGTACCCGTTGCCAGAGCCCGAGCGGCCCGAGTTCGCGGCCTTCTTCAGCGCCCTCAGGGAGTTCTTGCACAACGAGGTCGACTCGGTCGAGATCGACGCCACCGGCGAGTACCCCGAGCACGTTCTCGACGGGTTCCGCAAGCTCGGCGCCTTCGGCATGAAGATCCCCAGGCAGTACGGCGGGCTGGGGTTCACCAACGTCGAGTACCAGAAGGTGATGCAGCTCTTGGGCGGCCTGGACGGCAACATCTCGGCGCTGCTCTCCGCCCACCAGTCGATCGGCGTGCCGCAGCCGCTGAAGCTGTTCGGCAGCGAGGAGCTGAAGCAGAAGTACCTGCCGCGCTGCGCGCGCGGCGAGATCTCGGCCTTCGCGCTGACCGAGCCGGAGGTGGGCTCCGACCCGGCCCGCCTGATGACCTCCGCCGAGAAGACCCCCGAGGGCGACGCCTACATCCTCAACGGCCACAAGCTGTGGTGCACCAACGGCACCATCGCGAAGCTGCTCGTGGTCATGGCGCGCGACCCGAAGACCAAGCAGATCAGCGCTTTCGTCGTCGAGACCAGCTGGCCGGGCGTCAAGGTCGAGCATCGCTGCCACTTCATGGGGCTGCGCGCCCTGGCCAACGCGGTGATCAGCTTCACCAACGTGCGCGTGCCCGCCGGGAACCTCATCGGCAAGGAAGGGCGTGGCCTCAAGATCGCCCTGACCACCTTGAACGACGGCCGGCTGTCGATCCCGAACGGCTCGGTCGGCACCGTCAAGCTCTGTCTCGAGATCTGCCGCAAGTGGGGCAACGAGCGCGTGCAATGGGGCCGCCCGATCGGCAAGCACGAGGCGGTGTCGCACAAGATCGCCGACATGGCGGCGATCGGCTTCGCCATGGAATCGATCGCCCATCTCGTCACCGTGATGGCCGACAGCGGCAACTATGACATCCGGCTCGAGGCGGCGGCCTGCAAGGAGTGGAACACCGACCGCACCTGGGAGATCGTCGACGACACGATGCAGATCCGCGGCGGCCGCGGCTACGAGACCGAGCGCTCGCTGGCGGCGCGCGGCGAGCAGCCGATCGGCGTCGAGCGCCTGATGCGCGACTACCGCATCAACAAGATCTTCGAGGGCTCGAGCGAGATCATGCACCTCTTCATGGCGCGCGAGGCGGTCGACAAGCACCTCGAGGTCGCCGGCCACCTGATCGATCCGGAGAAGGAGTTGGCCGAGAAGCTCGCCGCGCTGCCGAAGATCGCCGCCTTCTACGGCGCCTGGTATCCGTCGCGCTGGCTGGGCTGGGGCCAGTGGCCCCGCTACTCCGAGTATGGGCCGATGGCCACCCACCTGCGCTTCGTCGAGCGCAACACCCGGCGCCTGTCGCGCCAGATCTTCCACGGCATGATCGTCTACCAGGGAGCGCTGCAGAACAAGCAAGCCTTCCTCTTCCGCGTCGTCGACATCGCCAACGAGATGTTCGCGATGGCGGCCTCGGCGGCGCGCGTGCACGCCATGATCGAGGCCGGCGCGCCGCACGCCGAGGAGGCGCTCGAGCTCGGCGACCTGTTCTGCCGCGGCGCTCGCCGCAAGGTGATGCGCCTGCTCCGCGACCTGTGGGCCAACGACGACGCCCGCAAGTACCGGGTCGCGCTGCGCATCCTCGAAGGCCGCCACGCCTGGATGGAGGCGGGGATGATCCGGCCGGCCACCCCGGTGACCCCGGTGGAGAAAGAGCTGCCGGCGGCCGAGGAGCGGCCGGCGGCAGCGAAGGTGGCGGCAGCGCAAGCGCTCCCGGGCGGGGAGTCCGAGCCGGCGCCTGCACTGCGGCCGGTGCCGCGAGCTCGCCCGGCTGCCGCGAACTGAGCGGCTCACCGCCGCACGCTGCCGGCGGCGCCTTCGCGCACGAAGCGCACTCCTTCCTCGAGCACCACGTCGTCGCCGCGGCCGTACCAGCGCTCGACGGCCGCCGCGGTGAGCGGCACGCGCAGATCGGGTTCGACGCCGCCGCGGCCGGCGGCGTCCGCGTCCACCTCGACCGTGCCGCCGGCGTCCAGCGACTGGGCGTGCGGGAAGATCACCTCCAGGCCGCCCGGCATCCGTACCGACTTCAGTCCGATGCCGAACGACCCGTGCGTGGCGTGGAGGCCGATGACGGCGACGCCGGGCAGCCCCTTGAGCAGCAGCGGCACCGCTTCGCCCGCGCTCACGGTGTCGCCGTCGATGAGCACGGCGATCCGGCCGCGGTAGAGCGGCGGCCGCGGCAGGACGGTGATGGCCTGGCGCGGGTCGGGCTCGAACTTGTCGGCGCCGCGATCGCGGTCCTGCCTGCCCTCCGGGCGATAGATCCCGGGCATCTCGTAGAACATGGCCTCACGCAGCAGCGGGGCGACGAGCGGCGGCACCATCGCGTCCAGGCCGCCGCAGTTGCCGCGCACGTCGACGATGACCCCCGGCAGGCGGTCGGCGGCGAAGCGGGCGAGGGCGCGCCGCAGCTTGTGCTCCGGGAACGGCGTGCGCAGGGTCGGGAGCTCGAAGCGGATGCGCACGTAGCCGACTCCCGGGGCTCCCGCGGCTCCCGCGGTTTCCGCAGCCAGGGTCCGGGTCTCGAGAGTGCGCCCGAACAGCAGCTCGGCGGCGCGCAGGCAGGGCGGCTGGTCGCGCGGCGCGGCGACGGCCACCAGCTCGCGGGTCTCGACGGTGGCGCCGGCGCCGCCGTCCGCCGCGGCCCGTGGGTCGCGGAAGGAAACCGTTGCCCTGGTCCCGACCGGCGCCCGGCCGAGCAGGCGGGCCTGCTCCAGGCGAGCGCCCTCGCGCGTGGCCGGCGGGCGCTCGCTCCACAGGACCGGCGCGGCGGCCAGCGCCCGGGCGGCGGCCACGCCGTTCCAGCGCACGATCTCGGCGCCGCAGCGCAGGCCGGCCCGCGCGGCGGGGCCGGCGGCGGCGATCCGGCCGGCCAGCACTCTCCCGTCGTCGAGCTCGACGACCTCGAGGCCGAAGGAGCCGCCCACCTCGGCGCGCTCGAGGCCGCCGTCGTCGCCGAGCAGGTGCGCGTGGCCGTCGCGCAGGCTCCAGACGAGCTCGCGCAGCGCCCGGTACCAGGCGCGCCGGTCGTGCCGCGCCTCCGCGTCGGCCACCCGCGGCCCCAGCTCGCGCTCGATCGCCGTCCAGTCGATCCCCTTCCAGGCGCCGAAGGGATACTCGCGCGCCAGCAGGCCGCAGAGGCGCGAGAAGGCCGCGCTCCAGCCGAGGCCGCCGAGATCGGTGTGCCGCGGGCGGTCGAGTGAAAAGCCGGCGCCGAGCACGGCGCAGAGCAGCAGGCTGAAAATCAACGCCGGCCGGCGCTGATTCGTCACGGGGCCGCCCCGCCCGAGTTCTTCACGGCGCCGTGGACACGTGGTAGGGTGAGCGCTCGATGCATCATTTCGGCATGTCCGCGCGGGCATGAAGGCCGTCCTGCCGGCCGACCCCACCCACGCCGGTAACGGCGCTGGCTTGCGGCCGGTGCCTCGGGTTGGCGAGCTGCCGGACCCGGTGGCCCGGGCCGGCGAAGTGGTGGTGGCGGTCCATGCGGCCGGACTCAATCGCGCCGACCTGCTGCAGCTGGCGGGCCATTATCCGCCGCCGCCCGGCGAGAGCGACGTGCCGGGGCTCGAGTGCGCCGGCCAGATCGCCGTCGTCGGCGAGGGGGTGGACCGCTGGCAGGTGGGGATGCGCGTGATGGCGCTGCTGGCCGGCGGCGGCCAGGCGACGCGCGTGGCGGCGCCTACCGGCCAGCTGCTGCCGCTGCCCGAGAACCTCTCCTTCGTCGAGGGCGGAGCGCTCCCCGAGGCCGGCCTCACCGCGTGGACCAACCTGGTCGCCGAGGGCGGCCTGGTGACCGGCGAGGTGGTGCTGATCACCGGCGCCACCGGCGGCATGGGCACCTTCGCGGCGCAGCTGGCGCAAGAGCTCGGAGCGCGGGTCATCGCGGCGGCGCGCGATGCCGGCCGGCTGGAGCTGCTGCGGTCCCTCGGCATCACCGAGCTGCTCACCGACGACGACGAGCTGCCGGCGCGGGTCCGCGATGCGACCGGCGGACGGGGCGTCGACCTGGTCTTCGACCTGGTGGGTGGCGGCCGCCTGCCGGCGCACCTCGCGGCCCTGAAGAAGGGCGGCCGCCTGGTGCTCATGGGGATGCTCGCCGGCCACACCGCCGAGCTCGACCTGGAGACCTTGCTGCGGCGCCGCCTGCGGATCATCGGCTCGGTTCTGCGGGCGCGCTCACGCGACGAGAAGGCACGCCTGGTCGCCGGGTTCGGGGCCTTCGCGGTGCCGCGCTTGCGGGCCGGCCGCCTGCGGCCGGTCGTCGACCGCGTGCTGCCGCTGGAGGATGCGGCCCTGGCGTACGCGGCGCTGGCGAACGGCGGCGGCTTCGGCAAGATCGTGCTGACGATGACGTGAGCCGCTCGGGCCGCGGCGCCTTGCAAGATTTACAGACCTGCCGGCGGCGGGCGAACGCCCCGATCCGCGGAGCTGAAGTCGAGCGATGGCATGCGCGTTGCTCTTCCTCCTGATGTCGTAGCCAGGATATGCAATCGCCCTACGACAACTCAAGGAGGTAGGTCCATGAACTTCATCATCTGGCTCATCGTTGGCGGCTTGATCGGCTGGATCGCCAGCATCATCATGCGGCACCCCGAGGGCGTGCTGATGGACGTCGTGGTCGGCATCGTTGGCGCCGTGCTTGCCGGCTTCCTGCTCTCGCCGGTGTTCGGCGTCAGCACGATCAACCAGGCCAATTTCAGCGCTGCCAGCCTGCTCGTCTCCTTGCTCGGCTCCGTCATCCTCCTGTCTATCGTGAATCTCTTCCGCCGCGGCGCCGTGAGATAGCCCGCCGCGGCCAGCGCAGCATCGCCGTCACCCTGGCCGCCTGGCTGCGGCGACAGGCCCGCTCGTCGCGGCGCCCACACTCCCGGCCCGTCCTGGCCAGCCGCGGTAACAAAGCGATTGCCCGTGCGTATGGAGATCGGACGCGGGCTCGCGGTGGGCCCGGGTCTTCTCGCGTCCGACGAGGAGAGCCCCCCCGATGCGCAGTCATGGAATGATCGTTCTGTCCGCCGGCACCTTGCTTCTCGCCTGCGCCGCGGTGGCCGCCATCGCCCGGGCCGCGGCCCCGGCCTCCGGCCTCGAATCACGGCGGGCGGCCTTGAGAGCGCTGCTCGACGAGCAGTGGCAGTACCGCCTGAAGGCCAGTCCGGAGTTCGCCTCCTACATCGGGGACAAGCGCTACAACGATCAGCTGAGCGATCTCTCGCAGGCGGAGATCGACCGCGAGCTCGCCAAGGCGCGCGAGCTCCTGACCCGCTTCGAGGCCGTCGACACCGCCGGCTTTCCCGAGCAGGAGGCGCTCGACAAGGTGCTGATGGTGCGCAACCTGCGCGAGGTCCTCGACGAGGCGCGGTTCAAGCCATGGGAGATGCCGGTCAACCAGCTCAGCGGCATCCACATCGAGGCGCCGACGCTCGTCGAGGTGCTCACCTTCACCGGCGTCAAGGACTACGACGACCTCGTCGCCCGCTACCACAAGCTGCCGGTCGCCTTCGACCAGACCGTCGAGCAGATGCGCAAGGGTCTCGCCGACGGCCTGATGCCGCCGAAGTTCCTGCTCGAGAAGGTCGCCGGCCAGGCGGCGGCCATCGCCGGCCAGAAGCCCGAGGACACGGCCTTCGCGGAGCCGCTCGCCAAGTTCCCGGCGTCGGTCCCCGCCGCCGAGCAGGGACGCATCCGGCAGGCGATGCTGGCCGCCATCCGCGACGACGTGCTGCCCGCCTATCGGCGGTTCGCGGACTTCGTCAAGAGCGAATACGCGCCCAGGGGACGCGCCGAGGCCGGGATGTGGTCGCTGCCTGACGGCGCCGCGCGCTACGCCTTCCAGGTCAAGTCCAACACCACCACCGACCTGACACCCGAGCAGATCCACCAGATCGGCCTGCGGCAGGTGGGAGAGCTCGAGCGGCAGATGACGGCCATCGCCTCGCGGCTCGGCTACGCCGACCTCAAGAGCTTCAACGCCAAGGTGCAGAGCGATCCCGCCCTCAGGGCCCGGTCGCGCGAGCAGATCCTCGATCTCTATCGCGGCTACATCGACGGCATGTACGCCAAGCTGCCGGAGCTCTTCGGGCGCCTCCCCAAGGCCAAGGTGGAGGTGGTCCCGGTCGAGGCCTTCCGCGAGAAGGAGGCGCCCGGGGCCAACTACCAGCCCGGCACCATCGACGGCTCCCGTCCCGGCCGCGTCCAGGTCAACACCTACGATCCGACCGCGCGCAAGACCATCTCGATGGAATCCACCGCCTACCACGAGGGCGTTCCCGGGCACCATCTGCAGATCTCGATCGCGCAGGAGCTGCCCACCCTGCCGCCGTTCCGGCAGCACGCCGAGTACACGGCGTACGTCGAGGGCTGGGCGCTCTATACCGAGCGGCTGGGCAAGGACGTCGGGTTCTATACGAATCCCTACAACGACTACGGCCGGCTGCAGGACGAGATGCTGCGCGCCATCCGCCTGGTGGTCGACACCGGGTTCCATTACAAGCGTTGGACCCGCGAGCAGGTCGTCCAGTTCTTCCACGATCATTCGGCCCTCGACGAGGTCGAGGTACAGAACGAGACCGACCGCTACATCGTCTGGCCCGGTCAGGCGCTGGCCTACATGGTCGGCCAGCTGAAGATCCTCGAGCTGCGCGATCGCGCCCACCGGCAGCTCGGCGCGCGCTTCGACATCCGCGCCTTCCACGACGAGGTGCTGGGCGCGGGCGCCCTGCCGCTCGACGTGCTCGAGGCCCGCATCGACCGGTGGCTGGCGGCCGGTAAGGGCGGGGCGGCCCAGGGCGCCAAGTAACAGCCGGCTCAGGACTCGTCGAGCAGCGTCTGCCGGGCGGCGGCGAGGACGTCCTCCCAGCCGCCGCGGTCGTTGGCCTCGACCAGGCCTTCGAGGTGCGCCAGCGCCTCGCGGGTGGCGCGGTAGACGTCGGTCCGGTAGGGGTTGAGCCGCTGGATGTCGAGGTAGAGGTCGGCGTCCTCGCCGAGCACCGAGCGGGCGGTGGCCGCCTGGCGCAGGAAGGTGGTCGAGGCGCAGGCGTGGAGCTCCGCGGGCGCGATGCCGCTGCGGCAGAGCGCGGCGCCGAAGAGCAGGTTGGCGAGGTGGGCGAGGCCGAGCAGCCATCCCATCAGCCGGTCGTGGTGAGGGAAGGGCACCTCCACCAGCCTGGTGTAAGGATGCGACAGGAACGGCTCGACGGCCCGCCGGTCGTTGTCCGTCTCGTCCTGGGCCGCCAGCACGAAGGTCAACGGCTCGTAGAGCGACTTGCCGGGCCCGAACATCGGGTGCAGGGCGGCGACCCGCACGCCGTCGCGGCGGGCCTGCTCCAGGGCCGGCAGCAGCGGCGTCTTGATGGAGGAGATCTCGACGATCAACGGCCGGCGCCCGGCCGGGAGGGCCGCCGCCGCCGCCGCCACGCCGGCGACCACCGCCGCGGTGCGTGCCAGCGGCACGGCGACGAGCACCGCCGCGTAGGCGTCCAGCTCCGGCACCGCGGCCAGCGCGGCGTAGCGGCCCGGCCGCGCCGCCAGGCCGCCGAAGGCCGGGTCCAGCAGGTCGCAGCGGTGCCCGGCGAGGTCGAGGAAGGCGTGGAACCAGCCCCCCATGCCTCCCGCGCCGCCGGCGATCAGTACGCGCTCACCGCGCCGGGCGCGCAGCTCTACGCCGACCCGGTGCTGGCGCTCGACCGACCCGCGGATGATGGCGCGGAACACCGCTTCGAGCACCTCCTCGGACACGCCGCAGCTCTCGGCCTGCTGCCGCGCGCGGCGCAGGACCTGGTCCTCGACGTCGCGGACCACGATGGGTGCGCCGCGCTCGGCCTTCAGGCGGCCGACCTCGCCGGCAATCTCCATCCGCCGCCGCAGCAGCTCGAGCAGGGCGCGGTCGAGGTCGGCGATGGCGTCGCGCAGCGGCGGCAACGGGTCGGATGAGGTCATCGGTCCTCCATGCGCGATCTCAGCCCACGGTCAACTGGCACAGCAGTATATTGTCGCCGAAGGATCGGGAATCCGGCCACCCGAACCGCAGGAGCTTCCGGCGCAGCCGCGGCGCGGGACGTCCGATCGAGCCGGCGTCGAACCACCAGATCTTGGTGCCCGGCGCGAGCTGGTAGGTCTGCGCGACGCTGGCCAGCTCCTCGTCCAACTCCTCGGGTTGCAGGCTCCACTGCTGTGGGCCGGTGGTGATGGCGACATAGGGGCCACAGCCGCTCCTGGCGAAGGGCAGCATCGCCCCGACCTGAACGATACCGTGGCCGCAGGCGTAGTAGCCGAGCAGCAGTCCACTCTGATAGTCGGCGAGGAGGATGGAGCCCGGCGGCGCCGACGCTCGCAAGTCAGCCACCGCCGCTTGCATCGTGGCGCGGGCACGATCCGCCGCGGGCGGCGGTGGGGGCGAGGGGAAGAGGTTGCAGAGCGCCAGCAGGCAGGCGACCGAGAGCGGCTTGATCCACTCTCGGGCCGGCTGCCATGCCGCCAGCCCGAGGCTCGCGCCGCCGAGAGCAAAGAGCGCCAGGAACGCGTCGTGCCGCGTCCCGCCATAAGGATAGAGCCCGGCCAGGGCGGCGCCGCAGCTCACCACGAAGGGAAGGCCGAGCAGCAGGGCTAGCTGGCGCGGCCGCGGACCCCGCTGATGAACGGGTTCCCGCCGCCTCAGCAGCGACGCCAGGCCGATCAGAAAAGCCAGCAAGGCCAGCGCCCCGCCGACGCCATTCCCGAGGATGAACGTGAAGACGCGCCACGTCTGCACCCCGGCGAAGACCGCGGCGTTCTCTTCTCCGCGGTGGTACATGGATTGCCGCAGCCAGGTTTCGGCGATGCGCTGCGGCATCCCGATCTGCCGCAGGCGCGCCACGTGGGTGGCGAGGAAGTAGGCGGTGAGGGCCAGCGCCGCCGCCTGGCCGCCCATCCAGGCCGCGAACACTCGCGGGCTCTTCCCGTAGGGATACTGGCGCACCAGGAGGTAGACGCCGATCGCCAGAGCGAAGATCAGGGAAGAGTAATGGGTGAGCAGCGCCCCCAGGAGCGACAGGGAGAACAGAACCATCCATCGCCACGAATCCTCCCGCAGCGCGCGCTCGGCGAGATAGAGGCAGGCTGACATGAAGAACAACAAGAGCGCATATTGCCGGATCTCGGCAGACAGCTCGACGAGGGCGGGGGCGAAGGCGCACAGCAGCAGGCCCACCAGGGCCGTGGAGCGGTCCGTGACCCGCTCGAGCCATTGATAGAAGAGCCAACAGCCGGCCGTTCCCGCCAGGACCGAGGGCAAGCGCAGCATCAGCTCCGACTGTCCCAGCGAACGCCAGTAATGGAGCAACAGGATCAGCAACGGCGGGTGGGCGTTGGTGAGGGCGGCCCGGTAGGCGGCGCTCACGGAGGTCTGACTGGCAAGCAGGTGATGCAGGGCCTCGTCGGGATGGAGGAAGTACGCCTGCGCCGGGACCAGCCTCACGGCCAGGCCCCCGGCCAACGCCAGCAAGGGTAGGAAGCTCGCGACAGCCGCTCCACGCGGCGGCGGATCGGCTGTC
>DATNKH010000784.1:0-10655 GCA_035603475.1 Thermoanaerobaculia bacterium | reverse complement strand
GGCCGCCGGCGCCTGGGGATGCAGCCTCTCCGGTGCGGGACCGGCCGTCTTCGCCGTCGCCGAGGCCGGCGCCGCGCCGGCAGTCGGAGAGGCGCTGCGCCGCGCCTGGGCTGGTGCGGGCGTCGCTTGCGAGATCGAGGTCTGTGTCCTCGACCGCCGCGGCGCCCGGGTGCTGGAACAGGACGATCCGTGCGGCTGACCGGCAGGATGCTGAATGCGGAGGGCGCGTGCGGCTGACCAGCACCCGCAACCCGGCGCTGCGGGTGAGCTTCAAGGAAGCCGTGCTGCGCAATCTTCCCGGGCCGCAGGAAGGAGGCGGCCTCTTCGTGCCCGCCGAGCTCTCGCCCTGGGCGGACGCGGCCGAGCTGCTCGGCCTGCCCTGGGCGGAGCGCTGCACCGAGATCCTGGGGCGGCTGTTGGCGCCGGAGTACTCGCGGCGCGAGCTGGCGGAGATCGTGCGCGAGGCGTTCGACTTCCCGGTGCCGCTGGTGCCGCTGGCCAAGAATGCGGCGAGCACGCTGCCTCCGGACACGCCTGATGCAAGCGGGTCAGCTCAGGCCGTGGCGACGCCGAAGGAGCCGTCGCCGGCAGCGCTGGCGCCGGAGAGCGACAGCCGCCTCTTCGCCCTGGAGCTGTTCCATGGCCCGTCGCTGGCCTTCAAGGACTTCGGTGCGCGCTTCCTGGCGGCGGTGCTGGCGCGCCTGCCTTCCCGCCGGCCCCGCACCGTGCTCACCGCCACCAGCGGCGACACCGGCGCGGCGGTGGCGGCGGCGTTCTGGGGCAGGCCCGGCTGCCGCGCCGCGGTGCTCTACCCCGCGGGACGCATCTCGCCGCTGCAGGAGCGGCAGGTGGCCTGCCTGGGCGGCAACGTGCTGGCGCTGGCGGTCGAGGGGACCTTCGACGATTGCCAGCGCCTGGTCAAGGCCTGCTTCGCCGATCCCGAGCTGTCGGCCGAGCTGTGCCTGACCTCGGCGAACTCGATCAACGTCGCGCGCCTCCTCGCCCAGGTCCTCTACTACTTCGAGGCAGGGGCCCAGCTGCGCCGCCTGGCGCCCGGCGCCGGGCCGCCGGTCATCGCCGTGCCCAGCGGCAACTTCGGCAACCTCTGCGCCGGCCTCTACGCACGGGAGCTCGGCCTGCCGGCCGCCGGCTTCGTGGCCGCCACCAACGCCAACCGCACCGTGCCGGACTACCTCGACGGCGGGCGCTACCAGCCGCGGCCCGGGATCGCCACCCTGAGCAACGCCATGGACGTCGGCGACCCGAGCAACTGGGAGCGCATCGTCCACCTCTACGGCCGCCATCGGGGAGCGCTGCGCCGCGCCCTGCGCTGGGGCTCCCTGGACGATCGCGCGACCGTCGAGGTCCTGCGCCGCCTCTGGGCGAGGGGCTATCGGGCCGACCCTCACGGCGCCGTCGCCTGCGGCGTCCTCGAGAGCGCGGTGCGCCCCGGCGAGACCGGCATCTTCCTGGCGACGGCCCACCCGGCCAAGTTCCAGGCCGTGCTCGCCGCCTACGGCCTGGAGCCGCCCCTTCCGCCCGCGCTTCTGGCGTTGCTGGACCGTCCACTGCACCGCGAGGTGCTGCCGGCCGGCGAAGAGAGCCTGAAGGAGCGGCTGCGCGCCGGGTAGTGGGTCCGCGTGACCGGCGACCGACAAGTGGCGAAGGCGGCTGTTGGGCGTCCGGTTGCGCGAGAGTTAGACGTCGGTCCTCCTCGCGAGGAACCGAACTTCATTGCCCTTGGAGCGGTTGCCAGAGCTCAACCTTGTTGCCCTCTGGATCCATGACCCATCCGAATTTTCCGTACTCCGAGTCGTCGGTCTTCTCGAGCACGTCGCAACCTTCCTCGCGCAGTGCTTCAAGAAGTGCCGCCAGATCTTCGACTCGATAGTTGACCATGAAGGTCGACTTGCTCGGAGCGAATTGGTTGCCGTCCACTGGACCGACTGACCAGGCCGTAGTTCCGTTGGTCGGGTTTCCTTCGGAGTCAGTCCAGGTGAAGGCTGCTCCACCCCAGTCCTGAACGTCGATCCCGAGGTGCTTCTTGTACCAATCGCATAGCGCCTTCGGATCCTTGGCGCTCATGAAGATGCCGCCAATGCCTGTGACTCTTCGCATTCGGACCTCCGATGTAAGCTGAAATCTCCGAGGGTAGCGCTGCCGACGAGGTGGGAGGCGGTAGTCCGTCTCCGCCACCATTCTACTCCCCTGCCCCCCTCCTGTAGCGCCTCCTGACTCGCTCACCACGAACGCTCCCGACCGGGGGCCGGGAGGCTCATTCCTCGCGCAGGACGACGATCGGGTCGGTGTGCGCGGCGTTGAGCGATGGCACGGCGCAGGTGAGGAAGGCGACGGCCAGGAGGCCGACCGCCACCAGCGCGTAGGTGAGCGGATCGGTCGAGCGTACGCCGAACAAGAGGCTGGCGGCGAGATGGCCGAGGACGAGGGCCGCGAGCACTCCGCCGGCCAGGCCGAGCAACACCGGTCGTAGACCGTGACCCACGGTCCAGCGGAAGACTCGCCGCCGGCCGGCGCCGAGAGCCATGCGGATGCCGATCTCGCGGGTGCGCAGCCGCACGTGACCGGCCAAGACGCCCCACAGCCCGACGATGGCCAGCAGCAGCGAGATCGCGGCGAAGGCGGCAAGCGCGACGGCATTGAAGCGCGGCCGGGCGACCGCGGAGTCGACGATCTCGGCCACGGTGGAGATCCCGGCGATGGGCAGCTCGGGGTCGATCCGGCGCAACCGTTCCCGGATCGCCGGGACGAGCGTGCGCGGTGGCTGGTGGGTGCGGACGAAGACCGTCATGGTGAATTGCGGGGTCTGCAGGAAAGGCACGTAGAACGTCGGCTCCGCCTCGCTGGCGAGCCCCGCCGACTTGACGTTGCCCACCACGCCGACGATGGCGAAGACGCCGGGGATCTCCGGGCCCCACTGCCACTGCGTGGTGGTGATCTCGAGACGGCGCCCGAGCGGATCGCGGCCGGTGAAGAACTTGTCGGCCAGGGCGCGGTTGACGATCACGGCACCGGGCGCGTGGACGTCGTCGGACGCGGTGAACAGGCGGCCCGCACGCAGCTCGATCCCGAGGGTCTTGAAGTAGCCGGGCGTCACCGTCTGGAACACCCCGGTGGGTGTCTCGCCCGGCTTCGGTGCCGGCGTCCCCGCGATGCGGAAGGCCTGGAGCCAGCTGGTGGTCAGGGGCCGATCGTAGGCCGCTCCGACCGCCACCACCCCCGGCAGCGAGCCGATCTCCCGCAGCAGCTCGTCGTAGAAGCCGTCGAGCCGGGCCATGTCGCGATAGCGCGGCGCCGTGTGTGCGAGGTCGAACGCCAGGATGCGGTCCGCCTTGAAGCCGGGATCGACCGTCGCCAGGCGGTGGAAGCTCTGCAGGAGCAGGCTCGATCCGATCACCAGGGTGACGGCCAGCGCCACCTCCACGCCGACCAGCAGCTCGCGCAGCCGCAGGCTCCGCACCCCTTCGCTGGCGGCTCTTCCCCCCTCGCGGAGCGCGCTCTCCAGGTGGCGCCTGCCCACCTGCGCCGCCGGCGCGGCCGCGATCGCCAGGCCGCTGGCCGCGCACAGGGCCAGCGTCGCCAGCAGCGCCCGCGGATTCACGGTGACCTCGGAGAGCCGTGGCACGTCCTGGGGAGTGAGGGCGGGCAGCAGGCGCACCAGCCCGACCGAGAGCGCGGCTCCGAGGCCGGCCCCTGCCACGGCCAGCAGGGCCGCCTCGGCCAGGAACTGCCGCAGGATGCGCAGGCGGCTGGCGCCCAGCGCCGCGCGCATGGCGAGCACCCGGCGCCGGCCGCTGGCCCGCACCAGCATCAAGCCGGCGACATTGGCGCAGGCGATCGCGAGCACCATGGCCACCGCGCCCAGCAGCGTCCAGAGCGCCGTTCGCACCGGGCCGACCGCCTCCTCGACGAGCGGCACCAGCTTCACCTGGAAGCCCTTGTTGGTGGCGGGAAGCTCGCGGGCCAGGCGTCGGGCGATGGTGTTCAGCTGCGACTCCGCCAGGCGTGCGGTCACTCCTGCGCGCAGCTCGGCGAGGACGCCGAAGACGTGGGCGTGATGGGCCTTGACCTCGCCGAGGGGAACCCAGAAGTGCTCTTCCGCGGTGCCGAGCCGCAAGCCGGCCTCCGTGACGTCGAGCGGCAAGAGCTGCGGCGGCAGCACCCCCACGACCGTGTAGGGATGGCCGTCGAGGCGCACCACACGACCGACGGCCGCACGGTCGGCGCCGAACAGGCGGACGAAGAGCGCATGGCTGAGGAGCACGGCGGGTGGCGCCGCCGGCCGGTAGTCGTCCGGTTGGAAGACCCTGCCGAGCAAGGGTCGGACGCCCAGCAGCGGAAAGAACTCCTCCGTGACCCGCGATCCCCGGACCTGGAGCGGCTCCCCGCCGGCGATGATCGTGGAGATCGCCGCGTCGGACAGCGCCATGCGGCGGAAGGCAGTGCTGCCCGCCCGCCACTGCTGGTAGTTGAACTCGGCGACGCGGGACCTGTCGAGGCCGCGCTCGGGGTTGGTGTCCCAGAGCGCCACCAGCCGCTGCGGGTGAGCGAACGGCAGCGGCCTGAGCAGGACGGCGTCGACGACGCTGAAGACCGCGGTGTTCGCCCCCAGCGCGAGGGCGAGGGTCAGGGTCACCGCGGCCGTGAAGCCCGGCCGCCGGCGCAGGCCACGGATGGCGACGCGGAGGTCCTGCAGCATGCCGCTCATGAGCCCTCTCCTCTCCGCCGGAGTGGCGGGGCGCTCTCCGTTGTGACTACAACTGTAGTCTACGGATGGCGGCAGCGGCAGTCAAGACAAGGCCCTGGCTCGGGGGTGCCTGCGAAGCTCCCGCCGTCCCTCCTCGCCGAGCCAGGGCGACCGCTACGGCTTCTTCTTGCACACCCCCTGGTGCAAGATCGTGACGCCGTTGGCGGCGGCGAAGCAGGAGTTTCCGTAAGTCGTGCCGTTGCAGCCGCAGACCGGGTCGAAGATGTCGGGGCAGATCTCCGGCCTTGGCGAGCACAGACCCTTGCTGGCGCAGGCGCCGACCGCCTTCTGGCAGAAGTCTTCCTTCTTGCAGTCCTTGTTGCTGCTGCAGTTGGTGGGACACGCCCCGTTGGCGCGGACGCTCACCCCAGCCTGAGCGGCCATGCAGCCGTTGCCGTAGGTTCTCCCATCACAACCGCACACCGGGAGGAAGAGGAAGGGGCACACCTCGGGCCGGCTCTCGCACGTGCCGGGGCCGTCGCACTTCCCTGTCGTCTTGTGGCAGAACTTCTTCGGGCTGCCGCAGTCGGCATCGGCCTTACACGGCGCACCCAACGCCTTCACGGGGCCAGTGCCCGGCCCGGCCCCCGCCTTGGCGGCTGGTTCCGGGGGTGCTGCAGCGTGCGCTGCGATGGCGGCGAAGGTGAGCAGCAGCATCGGAACGAGAAGCTTTCGCCAACGGTTCGACATACGCACCTCCTCGAGGTAGGCAGTGAGAACCTCGATTCCCAGAGCGGCGCACCTGCTCCTCGATCGAGGTTCAACAAATCAGAGTTTTAATTACCCTAGCGCTCCATGCCGGCCCTGTCAACGGGAGAAGTCCCGGGCTCGGCGCCCCCGACGTCGAGTCTGAAGACGCCGCCGGTGGTGCTGGCGTAGAGCACCTGGGGCTGGGCGGGGTCGAAGACGAGGCTGGAGATGCTGAGCTGCTGCGGAATGCCGCCGTCGATCGGCGACCAGGTGGCGCCGCGGTCCGCGCTCATCCATATGCGGCTGGCTGGGCCCGGGCCATGGCTGCCCGTGAGATAGAGGCTCCCCCCGGCAAAGACGAGCCCCGGGAGCGTCGGGCTGACGGCCAGCGCGTTCGCCCCGCCGCCCAGCCCGGACTCCCGCCAGGTCGCCCCCCCGTCCCTGCTGACCCTGAGGCTGGAGCCCTCGAGCGGGTCGTCGGTGGCCGCATAGACGGTGCCCGGGTCCACGGGGTCGACGGCCACGGCATTCACGGCCGCGGGCGGGCCGATGCCAACCCAGCTCGCGCCGCCGTCGGAGCTCTTGAAGAGCTGGCCGTCGGGTGGAAACAAGCCGGAGGAGAGCACCGAACCGCCGCCATAGACGACCATCGGCGCCGAGAGCGAGAAGGCGAACGACACGATCCATTGGTCCAGGCCGGTCGCGGCCACCTGCCAGGTCGCGCCGCCGTCGTGACTGTCGAGCGTCATCCCCTTGCCGCTGACCAGCAGATGAGAGGAATCGCCAGGGTCGGCAGCCAGGCTGCCCTCGGAAGTGTCGGCCGGGAGCGCCGGCAGTGCGGCCCAGCTCCGCCCGCGGTCGGCCGACGAATAGAGCGTATTGCCGGTGCCCAGGGCGTAGGACCTGCCCGGGGCTGCCGCCAGCCGGTCGATGGACAGGTCGGCCACACCATCCTTGCCGAGCCCGGGGCCCAACAGCCGCCATCTCGCGCCGCCGTCGCGGGTCCGAAAGACTCCCAGCCCGGGTTCTCCCAGCCCGGGTGCGGCGGCGAGCAGCAGTCCCGGAATCGCGCTGTCGCCCACGACCGCGGCGGTCCCGATGCCGTCGATGCCGTCGTTCATGGGCGCCCAGCTATGGCCGGCGTCCGCGCTGACGAAGATCCCCAGACCCGCTGCGATGAAGAGGTGCGAGCCCCCTCTGCCGCTGCCGGCATAGAGCACGGCCGGCGCGCGCGGGCTGATGGCCAGCGAGCCTATCGTGGCGGTCTCGATTCCCGAGGCGGCCGCCTGCCAGTGCGCGCCCGCATCGGTGGTCCGGAAGACGCCGCCGCCGGCGGTCCCGGCATAGACCGTGCGAGGCACTCCCCGCGTCGCCGCCAGGGCCAAGACTCCCTGCGTGCCGAGGCCGGGGGTGGCAGGCTGCCAGGTTGCCCCACCGTCGAGGCTCTCCACGACGCCGTTGAAGGGGGGTCCTCCATAGGGGGTGGCGATGCATCCGGCATAGACCCGCTGCGGCCTGAGCGGATCGAAAAGCAGTGCCTCGCCGGAGCACTCTGGGTCGACCTGCTGCCAGGTGGCGCCACCGTCGACGCTCCGGAAAAGACCCGCGGAAGTACCCACCAGCAACACCCCGGAGCGCTTGGGATGCGCCGCGATCGTGTAGCAGTGGTCCGGCCCCTCCGGTCCCAGCCCCATGCGGATCTGGGTCCAGGAGGCGCCGCCGTCGGCGCTCTTCCAGGGGTCGAATCCGTCGACGATATAGATCGTATCCTTCTGACGGGCATCGAAAGCGAACTGCAGGGCGACCAGGCTGCTGAATTTTTTCCAGGAGGCGCCGCCGTCGCGGCTGCGCCAGATGCCCGCAGCCTCCCCGGCGA
Organism: Thermoanaerobaculia bacterium; assembly: GCA_035603475.1. GTDB lineage: Bacteria > Acidobacteriota > Thermoanaerobaculia > Multivoradales > UBA5704 > JASLEW01. Next base: position 3,324 of record DATNKH010000784.1, on the reverse strand, counting down.
CGTACAGCGCGCCGTCAGGGCCGACTGCTACCGTTTCCAGCAACGTCGGGTCGAAACCGTGGTCGATCTCCGTCCAGCTCGCGCCGCCGTCGGCGCTCTTGAGCAGGCCCGCGGTTTCCACCACTGCATAGACGGTCTGTTCCTGCGCGGGGTCTGCAGCCAGCGCCACCACGGTGCCGCCGTGCGGGCCGATGGCGGTCCAGGGCCCGACACCGGCCGCCGCGGCGCCGCCGGCCGGCCACGGCCCCATCAGCATCCCGGCCAGCGCCGGCAGGGCAAGTCTCCAGGTCACAGTCCGTCGCATGGCTTCCTCCTGGCACCAGCATCGTGCCGTCCGGCCGGCGCCGGGCGCGGTCGCCGGCTTCCTGTCGCCAACCGCAACCAGCCTTGGTCGCCAGCCGGGACCAGCCTCGTGATGCAAAGGCATTCTCTACATTCTTCTTGTACGGAGGCCAGCCGCTCGCCGTCGCTGGCGCTCGCGCGTCAAGGCTCTGGAATGCTTCGCGCCGCCGTCCTGAGTTGGAGATGGGGAGACGAGCTCGGGAGAGCCGGGTTCTCGCGCACGACGACGTGGTGTATGTTGTGCGGGAAGGCGCTTCCGCGGACGCGGAGGCGATCCGCTGACTTACGGAAAAAGGGGTTCCTCCATGTCGAACCGTACGGTTCTGTTCCTGGTTCTTGCCATCGTGCTGCTCGTCGGCGCGCCCGCCATTCTCGTGGCGAAGACTGCCGCCTGCCCGGCCGCGGTGAAGGATGCGGCGCTCAAGGCCTATCCATCCGCGAAGGTGACCGGCTGCAAGGAGGAGAAGGAGAAAGGGAAGGTCCAGTACGAGGTCAAGCTCGAGACCAAGGAGGCGAAGAAGCTCGAGCTCGACATCAGCCCGGAAGGAGCCGTCCTGCTGACCGAGGAGACAGCCGCGCTGGACCTGGTGCCCCAGGCGGTGACCGCGGCTTTCGAGGCCAAGTACCCCAAGATGAAGGCGACTCGCGCCGCGAAGCAGACCAGGCCCGACGGCACGATCACCTACGAGCTGGCCTGGAGGGATGCCCAGGGCAAGCGCCACGAAGCCACCTTCAAGGATGACGGGACCTTCGTCGAAGAGGAATAGGGCCCCACCCTCCTACGCGCTGTCCGGGTCTCGACCAGCAGGCGGGCCGCGCAGGCCTTCGTAGGCGGCGGCGCCGAGGAGCGCTCCGGCCAGCGGTCCCAGCCAGTAGATCCAGTGATGGCGCCAGACGCCCGCGGCCAGGGCCGGACCGAAGGAGCGCGCCGGGTTCATCGAGGCGCCGCTGACCGGTCCGCCCCAGAGCGCGTCGAGCGCCACGGTCGCCCCGATCGCCACCGCGGCAAGCTCGCCCACGGCGCGGCTGTCGGTCGCGACCGCTGTGATGACGAACATCAGGACCGCCGACAGCAGCACCTCCATGCCCAGCGACTGCAGTGCGCTGCCGGCCGGCACCGTGGCCCCCAGTCCGGCCTGCATCCCGAAGAGGCCGGCGAGGGTCCACGCCGCCGCCGCCGCTCCCGCCAGCTGGCCTGCCACGTAGACCGGCACCTCGCGCCAGGGGAAGTGCCGGCAGCCGGCGAAGGCGACCGTGACGGCGGGATTGAAGTGCGCCCCCGAGAGGTGACCGGCGGCGGCGACCGCGATGAGGATGACCAGGCCGAAGCAGGCCGCGACGCCGCCATGCCCCAGCGCGTGACTCGTGCTGTCGACGACGATGGCGCCGCAGCCCGCCGTGACCAGGGCGTAGGTGCCGAGCAGCTCGGCGGCCGCGCGGCGCAGCACCGGCGCTCTCAGGGGTTCACTCCGAGCGCGGCGATGAGGAAGCGGATGCGCGTCCGCAGCTCGCGGGCGACGTCCTCGAAGGCGCGCCGCCTCGCCTCGTCGCTGCCCTCGACGGCAGCCGGGTCGGGCAGGCTCCAGTGCTGCGCCTCGGCTCCCGCCGGCAGCGCCGCGCAGGTCTCGCGCGCCACGTCGCAGCAGGTCACCAGCCGGTCGCAGGGCAGGTCCGCGACCGCGGCGAGCGGCTTCGCCCGCTGGGCGCGGATGTCGATGCCCTGCTGCGCCATCGCCCAGACGGCGAGCGGGTGCAGCTCGGTCGGATCGGAGCCGGCGCTGGCCGCCTCGACGAGGCCGGCGCCGTGATGGCGCAGCAGCGCTTCGGCCATCTGCGAGCGGGCGCTGTTGTGGGTGCAGACGAAGAGCACACGCGGTGGCGGCCCGGAGGCGCGGGTGGCAGGCGCCGCCGCCACCGCGGGCGGCGGGTCGGCGGCGCCCCGCGACAGGCCTGGGTGCAGGCTCTCGCCCGCGGCCCTGTAGAGGAACGCCACGCGGTCCAGGTCGAGGCTGTAGTAGACGTCGCGGCGATCCGAGGAGCTGCGGCGCTCCCGCACCACCGACTCCTCCCGCAGCCGCCGCAGGTGGTAGGACACCAGGTTGGCAGGCTCTCCGACGCGTTCCATGAGCTCCTGGACGCGCAGGTCGCCGCCGCTCAGGGCTCGGACGAGGTTCCAGCGCTGCTCATGCGCCAGCAGCTTGAGCAGGGGCGGCGGCGAGACTTGGCTGGTCATATTGATACAGTTTAGATTGAACCAAGATCGCGCGCAAGGAGTGCGCTTACGCAGAGGGGGGAGGGGGGAGATCTGGAGTTGACTTGACTCTCCTTACAAGATAGATTGAACCAAAATAGATTCAATGAAGGAGATCTCTCCTCCATGAACCACCCGGGCAAGTTCCGCGTCCTCTTCCTCTGCACCGGCAACTCGGCGCGGAGCATCATGGGTGAGTACCTAATGCGACACCTCGACGGCGATCGCTTCGAGACCTTCAGCGCTGGGTCGCACCCGGCCGGCCGGGTCCACCCCAGGGCGATCGAGGTGCTCCGCGACTACTTCGGCATCGACGCCTCCGGCGCGCGCAGCAAGTCCTGGGACGAGTACCGCGGCCAGCGGTTCGACTTCGTGATCACCGTCTGCGACAGCGCGCGCGAGAGCTGCCCCTACTGGCCTGGCCAGCCGATCCTTGCGCACTGGGGGACGGACGACCCCGCGGCCTACGTCGGGACCGAGAAGGGACAGCTGCAGGCGTTCCGCAAGGCGGCGACCGAGCTTCACCGGCGCATCGATCTGTTCCGCAACCTGCCGATCGAGACCCTGAGCCGTATGCAGCTCGAGCAGCAGACCGCGCAGATCGGCAAGCAGTGAGGCCGCGGGGCATGGCGGCACCGGCCGCGCAGAGGGAGCCGGCCCGAGGTCATGAGTGGAGGGACTCGGCGATCGCTGACTCTTGCTCGTCTCAGGGCTTGACGAAGACGAACAGC
>DATNKH010000783.1:0-5736 GCA_035603475.1 Thermoanaerobaculia bacterium | reverse complement strand
AGTTCGACTTCGAGGCGAAGGGACATGCCTCATACGAGCCGTCCCTGGAGCTGCCGCCGGAGGAGCCAACTCTTTGACCCAGCTCACCGCCCCCCCGCCCCCTCTCCGATGGGAGCTCGTTCTAAGACCGCCGGCTGCGTTGGCGCCAGACCTCCGCGCGCAGGGCCCAGCGCTCGTGGTCGCGCCAGCGGTTGCAGATCTTGAGGTAGCGCGGCGAGAAACCCTCGAGCGCGAAGCCGCAGCGCTTGACCAGCGCGATCGACGCCACGTTGCCGGGCTGGATGTTGGCCTCGAGGCGATGCAGGCGCAGGTTCCGGAAAGCGTGCCGCAGCAGCAGCTCCATGCCCTCGGTCATGTAGCCCTGGTTGGCATAGGGAGCGCCGACGTAGTAGCTCAGATAAGCGCCCTGCAGCGCGCCGCGCACGATCTCGCTGAGGGTGAAGACGCCGAGGATGGCGCCGCCGCCGGCGCGGCAGGCGAGCAGCGCCAGCGCGTTCGGGCGCCGCGCTCGCGCCAGGAACATCTGGAAGGAGACGCGGTCCAGCGGCGGCGACACCCAGGGATGGTGCAGGCGACGGCTGGCCCGCATCAGCGCCACCAGCTCCGTCTCGTCGCTTGCCGCCGGCTGCCGCAGGTAGACGCGGCCCCGGCCGACGCCGTTCGCGGCGCCGCCCGCGGGTCGCAACGCCGCTCCGACCTCCCGGCCCGGACTTCCCGGACCTCCCGCAGGCCCTGGACCCGGACTTCTCACGGGCGCCTCTAGTCCTCGTCCTTGTCCACGCGGACCATGGTCAGGGTGGCGAGCGTCTTCGGCGCGTGATCCGGGTTGCACTCGTAATGCAGCATCTCGTGCTGCTTCGCCACTTCCTCGGGCGCGCCCTCGCCGTCGCCGGCCAGGACGTCCAGCACGTTGGGAGCGCAGTCGCCGTCGCCGGCGCCGCCGAAACGGTGCTGGCTCTCGGTCTCGGTGACCTTGCGGACGAGCAGCGAGTCGGCGGCCGGGTAGGGGTCGCTCGACGCGATGACCACCTGGTAGCCCCAGTCGGTGGGATCCCCGGGCCCCAGCGCCTTGCGGTCGATGGTGGCCGAGATGGCATGGCCGGAGCCCTTCACCCGGGCCGGAACGACGATCGCGTCCTTCATCGCCGCCGCCTTGGCCTCGACCTCGGCCCGGACGCGCGCGGCCGGCTCCGGCGACAGGATGATGCAGCGATCCCAGGCATCGGCGGGTGAGAACTGGACCTGCAGCCCGGGAAGACCCTGGGTGAAGCCGTGCTGCTTGCCGGCCGCCTTGCCGGAGGCGGCGGGCTTCGCCCCGGCGGCCTTGCGCTCCGCTCCCTTCTCGCCGGCGGCCTGCTCCGTGTCCGTCTGCGCCGGCGCCGGCTCCGCCGTCCCCCCGGGCGCCGGCTCCGCGCTCGTCGCCTTCGCGCTCGCCGGCTTGGCGGCGGCGTCCGTCTCCTCGGCGGCGGGCTTGCCGGCGGCCGCCTTGTCGGCGGCCTTGCCGGCGTCCGCCTTGCCCCCGGCAGCCTTGCCCCCGGCAGCGTTGCCGGCCGCCGCCTTGTCGGCAGCCCCCTTGTCGCCGGCCGACTGCGTGCCGCCCTTCTTCTTGTTCTTGTTCTTGCCGCCCGCCTTCGCGGCACCGGCCTTGCCGCCGTCCGCCGGCTCCTCGGCGCGGGTCTGGACGAAGATGAACACCATCTGCACCGAGAAGCCGTTGCCCGTCTTCCAGGGGTCCTCGAGCTTCGCCGCCATCTCGACGTCGAGGTCCACCTTGTCGCCGTGGGCCTTGAGGGTGAAGGCGGTCATGTCGAAAGATCCCGGCTTGTAGACCGGATCGGTGGGGTAGGTGTACGCGCCCGGGCCGTTGTCATCATCCTTGGGATCCTTGAAAGACACCTTCTGCGCCACGGCCGCCGGGGTCGCGGCGGCCAGCGCCAGGCCCAACGCCAGGGCGGCGGTCCCGAGCCTCCAGCAGACATCGCCCATCGCAGCACCTCCCTCTCGCCGGAACCGCAAGTCTACCGTGTTAACGTTTGAGGCCTGGACGGGCGGCGCGAGACCGGCCGGACCGGCCTGGACAGTCCCTGGGAGGGAGCCCGGATGGCGGAGAGCCCTGAGACCCCTGCAAGCCCTGCAGCCCATTCAGCCCACGCAACCCCTGGAACCCCCGCGACGCCCGCCACCCGCGCCACCCGGCAGGCCGCCGCCGGCGGCGAGCGCGTGGCGCACGTCGGCCTGGTCGGCCTGGGGAGGATGGGGAGGAACGTCTTCCGCCTCCTCCACGACAGCACGGACCTGCGGCTCGAGGCGGTGAGCGACGCCGCGCCGCCCGCCACCCTCGCCTACCTGCTGCGCTTCGACACCCTGCTCGGACGGTTCCCGGCGCCGATCTCGTTGGATGGCGACGTCCTGCGCGTCGGCCGCGACAATCGCAGCCATGGCAGCCAGGGCAGCGAAGTGAGCCAGGGGAGCCAGGTGCGCCTGCTTCCGGCCAGGCCGCCGGGCGAGATCCCGTGGGGGGAGCTGGGCATCGACACGGTGATCGACGCGGGCGAAGCCGGCCGCGGCCGCGCCGAGATCGAGCGCCATCTCGCGGCCGGCGCGCGGCGCGTCTTCCTCACCTCCCAGCCGGCCGGGGCGCCGGACATCACCGTGGCGATGGGGGTCAATGACAGCCAGTTGCGCCGCGAGCACCGCATCGTCTGCCTTGCCAGCTCCACTGTGCAGGCCGCGGCGCCGGTCGCCAGCATCCTGCGCGACGCCTTCGGCATCCGCCGGGCCATCCTCACCACCGTCGACGCTTACACCGACGAGCAGCGGCTGGCCGACGTGCCGGCCGACGAGCCCAGGCGCGGACGCGCCGCCGCCGAGAACATCATCCCCCGGGAGACCGGCGACGCCGCGGTGCTGAGCGAGCTGCTGCCCGAGCTGCGCGGCAAGCTGACCGGGCTGGCGATGAGCGTGCCGGTGCCCAACGGCTCGGTGGTCGACCTGGTCTGCTGGCACGACCGGCCGGTGACCGTCGAGGAGGTGAACCGCGTGGTGCGCGAGGCCGTCGCCGCGCCGCCCTTCCGGGGCATTCTCGCCTACGAGGACAGCGCCATCGTGTCGTCCGACATCCTGGGCAGCGAGGCGTCGGGGACCTTCGACAGCATGGCCACCATGGCGCTGGCCGGCCACGCCTCCAAGACCCTGACCTGGTTCGACAACAGCTGGGGAGCCGCCCACCGGCTGATCGAGCTCATCCGGCGCTGCCAGGAGATCGACGCCCGCGCCGCCCATTCCGAGACTGGCGGCGACGTCAAGGAGCTCAGGCCATGACCAGGATCGGCATCAACGGCTTCGGCCGCATCGGCCGCAGCGTCTTCCGCATCTTGTCCGACCGCCACGACCTCGAGGTGGCGGGGATCAACGATCTGTTCGAGATCGGGCAGCTGGCCTACCTGTTGAAGTACGACACGGTCATGAGGACGTTCGGCCAGGAGGTGCGCCACGACGGCGAGGCCATCTACGTGAACGGCAGGCGGACCGCGATGACCGCCGAGCGCGATCCGGCGGCGATCCCCTGGGGAACGCTCGGGGTGGACGTCGTGATCGAGTCGACCGGGGTGTTCACGCGCCGGGAGCAGATCGCCAAGCATCTCGCCGGCGGCGCCAAGAAGGTGATCCTGACGGTGCCGGCCAGCGACGAGATCGACGCCACGATCGTCATGGGGGTCAACGACAGCGGCCTGCGCCCCGAGCACCGCCTGGTGTCGAACGCCTCGTGCACGACCAACTGCCTGGCGCCGCTGGTGAAGATCCTCGACGACAGCTTCGGCATCGAGGAGGGCTTCATGACCACCGTCCACGCCTACACCAACGACCAGCGGCTGGCCGACAGCCCGCACAAGGACCTGCGGCGCAGCCGCGCCGCGGCCGAGAACATCATCCCCACCACCACCGGCGCCGCGCGCACGGTTGGCAAGGTGCTGCCACATCTCAAGGGTAAGCTCGACGGCATGTCCTTGCGCGTGCCGGTGGCCGACGGCTCGATCACCGACTTCACGGCGCGGCTGCGCGAGCGGCCCGACACCGCGGCCGTCAACGCGGCGGTGCGCGAGGCGGCGGCCGGGCCGCTGCGGGGGATCGTCGAGTACAGCGAGGCGCCGCTGGTGTCCTCCGACATCATCGGCAACCCCCATTCCTCGATCTTCGATGCCCTCTCGACCGACGCCCTCGGCGACGGCTATGTGCAGGTCGTGTCCTGGTACGACAACGAATGGGGCTACTCGAACCGGGTGGTGGACCTGATCGGCAGGCTGATGGAGGTCGACGGCGGTCAGTGATGGCCAGGCGCATCGCCATCCTCACCGGCGGCGGCGACGTGCCGGGCCTGAACATGGCGATCAAGGGCTTCGTCGGCCGCATGGAAGAGGCCGGTTACGAGATCTTCGGTCTCAAGCGCGGCTGGGACGCCCTGCTCAACATCGTGCCGTCGCCGCAAGCCGACAACTCGGCCTGGCTGGTGCCGCTGACCCGGCCCAACACCCGCACCATCGACCGCAGCGGCGGCACGGTGCTGCACACCTCGCGCATCAACCCGGCGATCATGAAGCCGGAAGAGGTCCCGGAGCACCTGCAGGGCCGCGAGACCGGCTGCGACGCGGGCGGCCGCCTCGACCTCACCAGCGCCGCCCTCGAGGTGCTCGAGTTCCTGCGCCTCGAGACGCTGGTCGCCATCGGCGGCGACGGCACTCTCTCGTTCGCCTGCCGGCTGCACGAGGAGGGGGTGCCGGTGGTCGGGGTGCCGAAGACCATGGACAACGACGTCTTCGGCACCGAGTACTGCATCGGCTTCTCGACCGCGATCACCCGCTCGGTCAACTTCATCCACGACCTGCGCACCGCCGCCGGCTCGCACGAACGCTTCCTGATCGTCGAGCTGTTCGGCCGCTACTGCGGCGAGACCTGCCTGCTCAGCTCGTACCTCGCCGGCACCGACCGCGCGCTGATCGCCGAGGTGCCGTTCGAGCCGGGCCTGGTGGTCGAGCTGCTGGCGGCGGACAAGCGGTCCAACCCGAGCAACTATGCGGTCGTCGCCATCTCCGAAGGGGCGCATCCGGTGGGCGGACGCCCGGTCGAGAGCGGCGACGCCGACGTCATGGGCAACCGCGAGTTGGGCGGCATCGGCCGCCTGCTGCGCCAGGAGCTGCAGCGCACGACCGGCAACCGCGTCATCTACCAGCGCCTCGGCTATCTCATGCGCTCCGGCCCGCCGGACGCGCTCGACCGCCTGGTGGCCAGCAACTTCGCCAACCTCGCCGCCGACCTGGCGCTGGCCGGCGAGACCGGCCGCCTGGTGGCCATCGTGGAAGGCCGCTACAGCACGGTCCCCATCGGCACCGTCGGCGCCGGCAGCAAGCAGGTGGACGTCGAGCGCTTCTACGACCGCGTCAACTACCGCCCGAAGATCGTCGGCGTGCTGGACCTGCCGATGTTCCTGCACTGAGAGCCCCCTCGCCCAAGCCGCCGGGCCTTGCCGGCCGTATAGTCAGATGCGAGTGGGCGGCGAGCGGCCGCCGAGGAGGCAGAGATGTTGCGACCGAAGGTGCAGTGGGGCGCCCTGGGCATCGTCGCCGTGGCGCTGGCGGCTGTGGCGCTGGCGGTGACCGCGATGGGCGCGGGCGGGGTGCGGGGGCGCGAGGCGGCCCCGGAGCCGGGGAAGATGGCCGGGCAGGGACCGGTGGTGGTCGA
>DATNKH010000782.1:0-3679 GCA_035603475.1 Thermoanaerobaculia bacterium | reverse complement strand
CTCCGGACGGCCGACATAGCCCCGCGCCAGGCCTGCGCCACCGATGTAGAGCTCCCCGGTGACCCCCACCGGCTGCGGCCGCAGCCGCTCGTCGAGCACGTACAGCCGCGTGTTCGCCACCGCCCCGCCCAGCGGCGCGCCCGTCGCCGGCGACAGCGCCGCCCGCTCCACCCGCGTGCCGGCCGAGAAGATCGCCGTCTCGGTCGGACCGTAGAGGTTCCACAACCCACCTCTCCGGACCGGCGGCGCCGATGGGTTGACGGGCGGTGAAAGCAGGTTCGCCGGCGGCGCCGATGGGTTCGCCGGCAGCCGCGTCAACAACCGCTCGGCCAGCTCGCTGCTCAGCGCCTCGCCGCAAGTGATCCCCCAACGCAGCTCGCCCTCGCCTTCCCATCCCGCCTCGAGCAGCAGCCGCCAGGTCGTCGGCGTCGCCTGCAGCAGCGTCGCGCGCCGCCGCGTCAGCTCGTGGCGCAGGCGCGCTCCGTCACCCGACACCTCGCGGTCCGCCAGCTCCACCCGGCCGCCCAGCAGCAGCGGCAGCAGCAGCTCCACCGCCGCGATGTCGAACGACAACGTGGTCACCGCCAGCAGCCTCAGCTCCGGACCCGGACGGCCGCCGGCAGCCGCGCCAGGCGCCGCAGGAATTTCCAGGCCGAGCTCCCTGCTCACCCACCCCAGCACGTTCATCAGCGCGCCATGCGTCACCGCCACGCCCTTCGGCCGCCCCGTCGAGCCCGAGGTGAACAGCACGTAAGCCAGGCTCGCGGGCGACAGGTTGACCGGCGGCGGCGAGCGCTCCTCTTCCTCAGCCTGCCGCGACGCCTCCCCCAGCCCGTCCAAGCTCTCGCCGATCCACCCTCCCGAGTCGCCGCCTGTAAAGAGCAAAGGCACCTGCCGGGGCCCCATCTGCCACGGGGCGGCTGGGCCACCACCGAGGCGGCCATCGGCCACCACGACCTGCGGCGGCGCATCTTCCAGGATCATCGCCAGCCGCTCGCGCGGCAGCGCCGGATCCAGCGGCAGGTAGGCGGCTCCCGCCTTGTGCACTGCCAGCAGCGCCGGCAGCAGCGCCGCGCCCCGATCGAGGCAGACACCCACCACGCTCTCCTTGCCCACTCCCAGCCGCCGCAGCTGCCAGGCCAGGCGGTTCGCGCGCCGCTCGAGCTCGCCGTAGCTCAGCTCCGCGGACCCCGCCACCACCGCCACGGCCTGCGGCTGGAGCGCCGCCACTGCGGACACCCGCTGGTGAACCGTTCCTCCCCACCCCTCCCGCTCCCGGTCCCACTCCTCGTCGTTCCACTCGCGGACCACTTGCGCGCGCTCCGGCTCGGCAAGGCCGGGCAATGCCGAGAGCCGCAGCTCGGGCGCTGCCGCCAGCTCCGCCAGCAGCATCTTCAAATGGTCCAGCAGGCGTTCGATCGTGGCGCCGTCGAACAGCTCGCGACGGTACTCGAGGTCTCCCCGCCAGGCCGGCTCCGGCACCAGGGCGAGCGTCAGGTCGAACTTCGCCGTGCGCCCCGGCACCGCTGCCGGCGCCAGCTCGAGGTCCGGCATCGCGACGGCGGACCATGGCGTGTTCTGCACCACCAGCATCACCTGGAACAGCGGCGTGCCGGCCAGGTCCCGCTCGGGCGACAGCCGCTCGACCAGCAGCTCGAACGGCAGGTCCTGGTGCGCGTAGGCGCTCAGCGCCACCTCTCGCACGCGGCCCAGCAGCTCGCGGCCCGTCGGATCCCCCGACAGGTCGGTGCGCATCACCAGGGTGTTGACGAAGAAGCCGACCAGCGGCTCGATCTCCGTCCGGTTGCGGTTGGCGATCGGCGAGCCCACCGCCACGTCCGTCTGGCCGGTGTAGCGGGCGAGCAGCGCCTGCAAGCCGGCCAGCAACACCATGAACGGCGTCACCGCCTCGCGCCGCGCGAGCGCCGCGATCGCCGCCGCCAGCGCCGGCGGCAGGTCCGCCGGACGCCGCCCGGCCTGCCGCGGCGCCGGGGTTGGCGTCGCCCCCCCGACCCCGGCGCCCGTGCCCGGCTGCCGATCGGCCGGCAGCTCGAGCGTCGCCAGGCCTGCCAGCTGTCGCTGCCAGTAACCGAGCTGCTCTTCCAGCACCTCGCCGCGCAGCCACTCGCGCTGCCAGGACGCGAACGACGAGTAGCTCACCGGCAGCGGCGGCAGGACCGCACCGGCCGGCACCGGGCTCGCTGCCGCCGCGGACCGGGCCAGCACCGGGTACAGGGCCGCCAGCTCGCGCAGCATCACTCCCATCGACCAGCCGTCGGCGGCGATGTGGTGCACCGCCAGCAGGAGCTGGTGCTCCTCCGCGCCGAGCTCGACCAGCAGCGGCCGGAACAGCGGGCCGGTGGCGAGATCGAACGGCCGCTCCGTCCAGCCGCCGGCGATCTCCGCCACCACCCGCTCGCCGCGGCCGGGAGCGACCTTGGCCAGGGTCAGATGCGGCAGCGCCGGCGCCGCCGGCGGAGTCGTTGCCGGCAGGATCCACTGCACCGGCCGGCCGGCCGCCAGGCCGAAGACGGTGCGCAGCGGCTCGTGGCGGCGCACGATCTCCGCCAGCGCCGCCGCCAGCGCCGCGACGTCCAGCCGGCCGCGCAACCGCACCGCGACACCGATGTGGTAGGCGCTGCTCTCGGGCTCCAGCTGGGCCAGGAACCAGAGCCGTTCCTGGCCGAACGACAGCGGCGCCTCGCCCGCCGGCAGCAGGCGCCGCTGCGGCGCGGCACCTGCCGCGGCCGGCGGCAGGTCCCGCAGCCGCGCCGCCAGGGCCGACAGGATCGGCGTCTCGAAGACGCCGCGCACCGGCAGCTCGACGCCGAAGACCTCGCGCAGCCGCGACACGAGCTGCGTGGCGAGCAGCGAGTGGCCCCCCAGCGAGAAGAAGTCGTCGTCGCGCCCCACCCGCGGGACCCCCAGCAGCTCGGACCACAGCTGGGCGAGCAGCTCCTCAGCGGGACCGGCGGGCGCCACGTAGGCAGCCCCTGGAACGACATCCGCCGCGTCCGGCGGCGGCAGCGCCCTGCGGTCCACCTTGCCGCTCGGGGTGTGGGGCAGCTCCGGCAGCACCACGAACAGCGCCGGCACCATGTAGGCCGGCAGCTGCCGCTCGAGATGGCCGCGCAGGTCGAGCGACGCGTACAACGGGACCGCACGTGGCAGGGCGGCGCCCGGCCCACCAGCGGGCGCGGCGACGGCCGCGGGCGCGGTGGCAGATGCCGGCGCCGCGGGGACCCGCAGCGCCAGGTATGCCACCAGCTGCTTGTCCTGGCCCTCGCCGCGCGCCACCACCGCGCATTCGCGCACCGCGGGATGGCGCGCCAGCGCCGCCTCCACCTCGCCCAGCTCGATGCGGTAGCCGCGCAGCTTCACCTGGTGGTCGGCACGGCCCAGGTACTCCAGCATCCCGTCCGGCCGCCACCGCGCCAGGTCGCCGCTGCGGTACAGGCGCGCCCCGCTCCCGCAGAACGGCGACGCCGCGGCAGATGGCGCCGCGTCCGCGAACGGGTCCGGCACGAAGCGCTCGGCGGTCAGCTCCGGACGGCCGACATAGCCCCGCGCCAGGCCTGCGCCACCGATGTAGAGCTCGCCGGTGACCCCCACCGGCAGCGGCCGCAGCCGCTCGTCGAGCACGTACAGCCGCGTGTTCGCCACCGTCCCGCCCAGCGGC
>DATNKH010000781.1:0-5984 GCA_035603475.1 Thermoanaerobaculia bacterium | reverse complement strand
GACCTCGACCGCGATCGGCCGGATCTCGTCGAGGCGGCGGTCGTCGAACCGGGTGTGCTTCTCGAGCACCACCTCGCGCAGGATCTCCTCCTCGAGCCGGCCCAGGATCTTCTTGACCTGGGAGCGGCGCTTCGCGTCTTCCTCCGGGATCGCCTCCAGGTAGGGCTTGGTGACGGCGGCTGCCGAATCCTTGCGCTCGAACTTGCCCTTGCGGAAGAGGGCCGCCCCGAGCCGGTCGTGGAGGTCGCCATGGACCTGGCGGTAGAGCTCCTCGGGGTAGGCCTCCGGCACCGTCCAGGCCGGCTTCTGCTTGCCGCTCTGGCGATAGAGGTCGTGCTGCGCCTTGATGATCTTCTGGATCTCGACGTGGGCCTTGAAGATGCAGTCGAGGAGCACCTCCTCGGAGACCTGGTTGGCGCCGGCCTCGACCATCGCCACGGCTTCCTCGGTGCCCACCACCACCAGGTCGAGGTCGGAGACGTCGCGCTGGCTGTTGACCGGGTTCAAGATGATCTCGCCGTTGATCAAGCCGACCCGCACCGCGCCCACCGGGTGGTAGAAGGGGATCTCCGAGAGCACCAGCGCCGCCGAGGCGCCGTTGATGGCCAGGATGTCGGGGTCGTTCTCGCCGTCGGCCGACAGGCAGAAGCCGATGATCTGCGTCTCGGTGAAGTAGCCCTCGGGGAACAGCGGCCGCAGCGGCCGATCGATCAGCCGCGAGGTGATGATCTCCTTCTCGGTGGGCCGGCCCTCGCGCTTGAAGAAGCCGCCAGGGATGCGTCCGGCGGCCGCCGTGTACTCGCGGTAGTCGACGGTGAGCGGCAGGAAGTCGCGCTCCACGCCGGCCTTGTTCTCCATGCACGCCGTCGCCAGGACCACCGTGTCGCCGAGCCTCACCGTGCAGGAGCCGTTGGCCTGCTTGGCCAGGTGCCCGGTCTCGATGATCAACTGCGTATCCCCGATGGGGATCGTTCTGGATTGCCTCATAGGATCTGTTCTCTTTTCTCTCGGTCTCGTTGTCTTGTCTGTCGTCTTCGCCTTGCCTGCGGTCGCCTGCTGCCGGGCAGAGGAGGGTTGATGGCCGCGTCGGCCTCGCGTTCGCCCGCGCGCCCCGCCCGCCAGCAGGCAGGCATGAGCCTGGGTGGCGGGGCGGGGAGGGATCGAAGCGGCCGCCCGGAGCTCGGGGCGGGCGGGAGCGACCGGCCGGCGGGAACTCCTGGAGCCGGCGGGTTCGCTCGGGGTCAAGCTGTGCCAGTCAGCGCCGATCGCGGCCGGCCTCCACATTCTGAGTCAGCTGAGCCAGCCTGGGCCGGCCTGGGCCAGCCGGAGCGGCCGGATCGTTACTTGCGAAGCCCGAGGCGCTCGATCGTCGCGCGGTAACGCTCGACGTCCTGCCCCTTGAGGTAGTCGAGCAGGCGGCGCCGGCGCCCGACCAGCTTGAGCAGGCCGCGGCGGCTGTGGTGGTCCTTGATATGGGTCTTGAAGTGGTCCGTCAGCTCGGTGATGCGGTTGGTGAGCAGCGCCACCTGCACCTCAGGAGACCCGCTGTCGCGCTCGTGCAGCCGGTACTCCTCGATGACCCGCTGCCTCATCTCTGTGCTTTGCGCCAAAGCTTAAACTCCTTTCCTCTCGTATGTTCACCGCGTAAGTGTAGCATAACCCGCTGCTTATGGCCGGTTCCTCACTTGAAGACCACCTTCGGCTGCACGACCCCGACTCCCGCGCTGCCGATCTTCTCGACCACCGTGCCGATGGCGATGAACTGCCGCCGCCGGTTCACCAGCTTGACCCAGTCGCCCTCGCCCCCGGCCAGCTCCCGCACCAGCACCGTCTGGCCGTGGCTGATGCGCACCTCCTGCTGGGGATCGGTGGTCACCTCGTGGAAGGGGAGCGGGATCTCGTCGAACGGCAGCCAGGCCCTCCCCGGCGACGCACCGGCCTCGACCGCCGCCGCCAGCGCCGTCAGCGTCAGCGCCGCGTCGACGTGGAACGAGCCGATCTGGATGCGGCGGAGCTCCGCCAGGTGGGCTCCCACCCCCAGCAGCGCGCCCAGGTCGTGGGCCAGCGCTCGCGCATACGTGCCTGACGAGCAGGAGAGCCGGAAGGCCAGGCGGCCGCCGGCGACCTCGCCCGTCGACTCGAACTCGTAGATCGTGACCTCCTTGGCCTCGATCGGCACCTCCTCGCCGCGCCGCGCCATCTCGTAGAGCTTGACCCCGTGCACCTTCTTCGCCGAGTACGCCGGCGCCTGCTGCTCGATGGCGCCGACGAAGCCGTGCATGGCGCGCGCGACCTCCTCGCGGGTGAGGCGCTCGACGGCCCCGGCCGGGGCTTCGCTCAGCACCTTGCCGGAAGCGTCGTAGGTGTCGGTGACCACGCCGAAACGGATCACCCCGTGGTAGACCTTCGGCGCCCGGATCAGGAACCGCGTCAGCCGCGTGGCGGTGCCCAGCGTCAGCAGCAGCAGCCCGGTCGCGTCCGGGTCGAGAGTGCCGCAGTGCCCGATCCGCTTCTGCCCAAGCAGCCGGCGCACCCGCTGCACCACATCGTGCGAGGTAAGCCCGGCCTCCTTGTCGATCAGCAGCAGCCCGTCTTTCATCCCACGGGTTTTCCCGCGACGTGTTTTTCCCCACCGGTCGCCGCGGTGGTGGCTGCCGCCGACTCGTCTTCGTGCTCGGCATGGCCGGCTGTCGCGGGCGCGGTGGCCCCAGCATCGCCGCCGATCGCTGCGGCAGCTGGGTCCGCCGGAGTCCCCGCAGTCTCCCTCCCCGCCGCGCCTGCCGGAGCCGCCGCAGAGGTTCCATTGGCCGCCGGAGAGGAAGCAGCGTCGGCCGGAGAGGAAGTAGCGTCTGCCGAAGCCTCCGCCGGTAAAGCCGCGGCGACCTCTGAGACCGCCTCCCGTTCCACCTCCGCCGTCCCCGCCTCGCCGCCGAGCGCATAGCCCGCCGCGTTGCGATGCCCGCCGCCGCCGTGATGGCGGGCGATCTTCTCGACGTCGACCTCGCCGCGGCTGCGCAGCGACACCTTGTACGAGCCGTCCTCGCGGCGGCGGATGAGGGCGACCGCGTCCACCCCGGCGATCGAGCGGGGATGGTCGATCAGCCCTTCCGAGTCGCCGGCCGCGGCGCCGGCCCGCGCGAACATCTCCGGGTCGAGCCGCACGGTGGCGATGCGGCCGCCGTGATGCAGCGTGAGCGTCTGCAGCATCTCGCCGAGCAGCCGCACCACCGCCACCGGCTGGCTCTCGTAGAGCCACTGCGCCACCTGCTCGGGGTGGGCGCCCTCCCGCACCAGGGCGGCGGCCGCCTCGAAAGCCGCCGGCGTGGCGTTGGAGTAGCGGAAGCCGCCGGTGTCGGTGACCAGGGTGAGATAGAGGCAGCTGGCGATCTCCGGCTCGAGCGCCGCCTTGAGCGCCTGCGCCAGGCGGAAGACCATCTCGCCGACCGCCGGCGCCGCCGAGTCCACCCAGTTGACCGCGCCGTAGTGCTGGTTGCCCAGGTGGTGGTCGATGTTGATGACCGGCAGCGCGGTCAGATGCTGCTCGATGCCGGTGCGGTCCAGGCTCGGGCACTCGAGCACCACGATGCTGTCGAACTTCTCCGGGAACCCGGCCGGCGGCTCGGCGCCGCTGTGCACGCGGTCGCTCCCGGGGAGCGGCCGGTAGATTGCCGGGATCGGGTCGAGGTTCCACACCACGGCACCCTTGCCGAGGCGGCGCAGCAGCCGTGCCAGGCCGAGCTCCGAGCCGATGGCGTCGCCGTCCGGGTTGACGTGGCTGGTGAGCAGGAAGCGGTTGCCCTGCCGGATCTTGCGCAGCAGGTCTTCAGGAGCTTTCGTCGCGGGCATGGAGGCTCTCCAAGAGGTCGGCGATGGTCTGGCTGTGCTCGGCGCCGCGGTCGAGCTCGAAGTGCAGCTCCGGAGTCACCCGTAGCCGCAACCGGCGGGCGAGCTCCGTGCGCAGGAAGCCGCGGGCGTGCTGGAGCGCGGCGACCGTCGCCTGGCGCTCCTCCTCGGTGCCCAGGGCGGAGACCTTGATCACGGCCTGGCGCAGGTCGGGGGAGACGTCGATGTCGACGAAGCCCACCAGGCTGGCCTGCGTGACGCGGGGGTCGTGGACCTCGCGGCGCACCAGGTCGGCGAGCTCGGCGCGCAGCAGGTCTCCCACCCGGTGCGTGCGGCGGCTCATGGCTGGGCCTCGAGCAGCTGCGGCTCCCACCGTGTCAGGTAGACCTCCGGTTGGCTGTCCAGCAGGTCTCGGATGTGCTCCATCAGCTTGTTGAGCTCCGCTTCCTTCTGCGTCACCACGGCGATCGAGATCTCGGCCCGCTGGTGCAGCTCCTGAAACCCGGTCTCGGCGATCGACACCCGGTAGCGCTGGAAGATCCGGTCGACCAGCGACTTCACCACCCGCCGCTTGTCCTTGAGGCTGCGGCTCTCCGGCAGGTGCAGCTCGCAGCTGACGATGCCAACGATCATTAGGGAGAGGATCTCGAGAGACGAACCAATGTGCCTTATACCCGCGGGCAGCGGTTCCCCGCGCGGGCAGCGCGGCCGCGTCTTCGGCCACGTCCACCCTCTAGTCAACCGCTGCTACGAGCGTGGGCGTGCCGGAGCAGGAGGCGGCGCCTCAGAGGACCGGAGCGACTTCCTCCCGTACATAAGCCTCGATGAAATCCCCCGGCTTGACGTCCTGGAACCGATCGAGGCCGATGCCGCAGTCGAAGCCGGCGCGCACCTCGGAGACGTCGTCCTTGAAGCGCCGCAGCGACGCGATCTTGCCCTCGTAGATCACCCGGTTGTCCCTGACCAGCCGGACCGCGGCGTGACGCGGGATGAGCCCCTCGACCACGTGGCAGCCGGCGACCGTTCCCACCTTCGGCACCTTGAAGGTGTCGCGGACCTCGGAGCGGCCGACAGCGACCTCGCGGAAGGTGGGCTCGAGCAGCCCGGTCATCGCCTTGCGCAGCTCGTCGAGCAGCTCGTAGATGACGGTGTGCAGGCGGATGTCGACCTGCTCCTTCTCGGCGAGCTCGGTGGCGCTGCGCTCCGGGCGGACGTTGAAGCCGACGATCACCGCCCGGGAGGCCGACGCGAGGAGCACGTCGTTGGTCGAGATGGCGCCGACGCCGGCGTGGATGACCATGAGCTTGACCTTGTCGGTCGAGACCTTCGACAGGGCGTCGCGCAGGACCTCGACCGAGCCCTGGACGTCGGCCTTGAGCACCACCGGCAGCTCCTTGACGTCGCCCTCCTGGATGCGGTTGAAGAGCTGCTCGAGCGACAGGCGGCCCTGGGTGGGGTTGAGGTCGCGGCTGCGCACCTCTTGCGCCCGGTACTCGGCGATGCCGCGCGCCCGCGATTCGTCGTCGACCACCTGCAGCAGGTCGCCGGCGTCGGGCAGGTCGTTGAAGCCGGTGACCTCCACCGGCGTCGAGGGGCCGGCCTGCTGGGCGCGCCGGCCGAGGTCGTCGCTCATCGAGCGGACGCGGCCCCAGGTGGCGCCGGAGACGAACACCTCGCCGACCTCGAGCGTGCCGTTCTGCACCAGCACGGTGGCGACGATGCCGCGCCCGACTTCCTTGCGCGCCTCGAGCACCGCACCCTGCGCCTGGATGTCCGGGCTGGCCTTGAGCTCGAGGATGTCGGCGGTGAGCAGGATCATCTCCAGCAGCTCCTGGATGCCCTGCTTCTTGAGCGCCGAGACCTGCACCATGACGGTGTCGCCGCCCCAGTCCTCGGCCATCAGGCCGCGCTCGGAGAGCTCGCGCTTGACCCGGTCGGGATTGGCGTTCGGCTTGTCGATCTTGTTGATCGCCACCACGATCGGCACGCGCGCGGCGCGAGCGTGGTCGATCGCCTCGATGGTCTGCGGCATGACGCCGTCGTCCGCCGCCACCACCAGCACGACGATGTCGGTCACCCGGGCGCCGCGGGCGCGCATCATGGTGAACGCTTCGTGGCCGGGGGTGTCGAGGAAGACCACC
>DATNKH010000780.1:0-2838 GCA_035603475.1 Thermoanaerobaculia bacterium | reverse complement strand
AGATCGTCGCCAAGACGTTCGTCGACCGCACGCCCGGCGCCCCCGCCCTGCGCGGGCCCGCCGCCGCACGGCAGGCGCAGCAGAGGCTCCGCGACCTGTTCATGAAGGTCGAGTACGACCCGCAGGCGTTGATCGCCGAGGGCGACCAGGTGGCGGCGCGCTACGTGGTGCTGGCCACGCCGAAGCCGGAGCGGGGCGGACCGCCGCCGCCGCCGCTGCTGCTCAACGGCGTGGCGCTCTTCCGCGTCAGCGCCGGCAGGATCCAGGAGGTCTTCGTCCTCAACGACCAGATCGGCCTCCTGCGCCAGCTGGGCTACACCCTCGTTCCGCCCGGCAGTGACTCGCCGCCGCCGAGCGCCGCGGCGCCCCACCCGCCGGCGAGCCCGCCAACGCCCGCCGCTCCGCCGCCTCCCTCGCGCCGGTGACTGGCGGTGCGGGCCGGCGGCTTGCAGGTGGTCTGACCGTGCGGTACGCGCAAGCTCGCTCTCTCGACCCGTTGCCGGCAGGCGTCTACCCGCTGCGCGGCGCGATGAGCGTCTGTCACCTGCTGGTGGACCAGGACGGCAGCGGCTCGGCCTGCCTGATCGACACCGGCCTCTACGGCGAGGTGCCGCTGCTGCGCCGCCGCCTGCGCCGTCTCGGACTCGGCCCGGCCTCGCTCGAGGCCATCCTGCTCACCCATGGCCACCTCGATCATACCGGCAACCTGTGGGCGGTCCGGCGGTGGAGCGGCGCGAAGGTGCTGGCGCACCCCCGGGAGGAGCTGCACATCCGGGGTACGTATCCCTACCAGGGCCCGAGCCGCTGGTGCGGCCGGCTCGAGGCCCTCGGCCGCGGCGTGCTGCGCTACCGCGCCGCGCCGGTCGACGCCTGGTTCGCCGAGGGCGACCTGCTGCCGTACTGGGGCGGCCTGCGCGTCGTGCACCTGCCCGGTCACACCGAGGGGCACTGCGGGTTCTACAGCCAGGCGCACGACCTGCTGTTCAGCGGCGACCTCTTCGCCAGCTACTTCTTCAACCTCCACCTGCCGCCGCCCATCCTCAACAGTGCGCCCCACCTGATGGCCGGCAGCCTGCGGCGGGTCCGCGAGATGGCGCCCGGCCGCATCGTCCCCAACCATTACGACTTCCCGGACGGGCGCCTGCACCGCCGCCGCTTCGATCGGCTCCACGATCGGGTCGCCCGCCGCGAGGCCCGCGTCGAGGCCGCGGCCAGGCTCCGCGATGCGCGGCGCTGATCCAATGGCGGCCGGCTGGCTCGCCGTCCTCGTCGCGGTCTTCGCCGTCGTGCCGCCGAGCGCCGACGAGCGGGCGCCGCTGTGGCTGCTCGCCGGCCTGCTGGTGGCGGCGGGCCTGGTGGGGACCGTGCTGCCGCTGCTCCCGGGGGCGCCGCTGGTCTTCCTCGGACTCCTGGTCGGCGCCTGGATCGACGGCTTCCAGCGAGTCGGGCCGGTGACGCTGTCGTTGCTCGCGCTGCTGACCCTGTGCTCCTTCGCCATCGAGCTCTGGGCGACGCGCCACGGCGCCCGCCGCGTGGGCGCGAGCGGCCTGGCGGTCTTCGGCGCCGTCCTGGGCGGCGTGGTCGGCCTCTTCTTCTCCCTGCCGGGAGTGGTCCTCGGCCCCTTCCTAGGCGCCTTCGCCGGCGAGTACCTGGCGCGCCGCAACCTGCGCCAGGCCGGCCGCGCCGGCCTCGGCACCTGGCTGGGCCTCCTGCTGGCGACCGCCGGCCGCCTCGCCATCGTCTTCACCATGCTGGGGCTCTTCGCGACGATCTACCTGCTCCACGACTGAAGCCAGCAGCCGCCGGGTGTGTGTGGCGGGCCCGCGGCGAACGGCGCGGCACTCGCAAGTCATCTGCTATCATTTTGATAGCAAGTGGCGCCGAGGCGCAGTCGCCGTAGGAGGCTCGAATGTCCCAGCTGCTGGTCAGAGATCTCGATCCCACCGTCGTGGAGCGGCTCAAACAGAGGGCGAAACGGCACAGGCGTTCGCTGCAGGGAGAAGCCAAGGCCATCCTCGAGGCGGCAGTGCTGTCCGTGGATGGGGCAAGGAAGCTCGCCGCGCAGTGGCGCCGGCACCTCGAAGGAGCGATCGCGGGCGACAGTGCCGAGCTCATCCGCGAGGATCGGGACCGTTGAGGCGGATCGTCGTCGACGCCAGCGTCGTCGTGAAATGGCTCCTGCCCGAGATCCACTCGGAAGCTGCCAAGCGCCTGCTCGCCGACGAGCTGCAACTCTGGGCTCCGGACCTGGTCTGGGCCGAGGTCGGCAACGTGCTCTGGAAGAGGTGTCGGCGCGGGGAGCTGCCAGCGGACGTCGTTACGGCCCTGCTACGCGACTTTCGGCGGTTCCCCCTGAGCGTCCATCCGTCCGATTCGCTGCTCCAGGCTGCCTGGGAGGTCGCCCACGCCCTGGACAGGAGCTTCGACGACAGCCTCTACCTGGCCCTGGCGGCGGCCCTCGATTGCCCGCTCGTCACCGCCGACCTGAAGCTCTGGAACGCGCTTCAGGATGGACTTACGCGCGCCTCCCTGCTCTGGGTGGAAGAGATCTCTTGATCCGCCACCAAGAGGATCTCCAGAGGTGGACGTTCCCGGTTGGGGTAGGCTGTGACGTGACGACACGAGAGGAGGCGCGGCGATGAACAGCGATCCTCAGCGGCGACCGGCGAACGCGAACAACGACGAGGAGCAGCTGCGGGTGCTGTCGGTCTGCTACTTCGTCTATGGCGGGCTGGCAGGCGTCTTCAGCCTGATGGGCCTGGCGATGCTGTTCGCCGGCACGATCATCGGCAGCCATGGCGCCGCCTGGGGGGCCTGGGGCGGCCGGCCGGAGGAGCA
>DATNKH010000779.1:0-3462 GCA_035603475.1 Thermoanaerobaculia bacterium | reverse complement strand
TGGGGCGAGGCGCCGCAGTCCACCACCCCCCCCGCCACCACCACCTATGCGCCTCGCCCCAAGGGGCCGAGGGGGGGAGAGCCGCCACCCGAGACCCGGGCCGGAGGGAGATTCCCCGAAGTTAGCTCATGAGGCGGTGGTACTCCTGCACCGTCTCGGGCAGCGGCTCGACCCCGAGCTCGTCGAGCAGCAGCGTGCACAGCCGCTCGTACTGCCGCCGCACCAGGTCACGCCGGCCCTGGGCGGCATAGAGCCGCATCACCGCGAGGTGCGTCCGCTCCTGCAGCGGGTCCTCGAGCAGCACCGCGCGGTAGGAGTCCAGCGCGTCCTCGGAGCGCTCGAGCCGCATGGAGAGGTCGCCGAGGTCGCGCAGCAGCTCGACATAAGCCTGCTGGCACGCCTCGCGCCGGGACATCACCCAGGCCTGGTAGTAACCCTGCAGGAACGGCCCGCGGTACAACTTCCAGGCACCCTGCCAGCAGTCCGCGGCGGCGCCGTCCTCGCGGCGCGCGATCAGCTCGCGCCCCTCCACGACCAGGCGGTTGAAGTCCTGCAGGTCGATGTGCCATTCGATCTCGGGGTTGAGGCGGTAGATGCCGGCGCGAAACAGCAGCGGCTGCGGCACCGAGCCGCCGCGCTGGCGTTCCAGCGCGCGCCGCAGGTGGCTCAGGGTGGGATGGAAGTTGCGATCGATGGTGCGTTCGCCGTCCGAGGGCCACACCGCTTCCTCGAGCTCCTCGCGTCCGGCCTGGAGATCCGGCGACGAGGCGAGGAAAGCGAGCACCTGGAACGAGCGGCGCAGCTTCCAGCCGACCTCCCGCTCGCCATCGGCGGTGAGCTGGCGCACCGTCGGCCCACCGAAGAGGCGGACGCGGTACGCGTGCCTGACCGTCGCCTCCAATGCCGTCACACCCGCCAGGCCCACCGCTCCCGCGGCGCCTTCCGCGCCTGCCGCGCCCGCCATGGACGGGTCCCCGCCAGGTCCGGACCGTGCCGCCCCGGGCCCGGAGGGCGCTGCGCCGGACCCTGGCCTGGACCGGGCAGCGCCGCCGGACCTGCCTCTCTTCTCCGCCCGCGGCCGCCGCCGGCGTCGTTCCCGGTCGAGGCAGGCAGCCAGCAGCGCCGGCAGCCGGTCCCGGTCTCCTCCCTCCACCCAGAAGCCAAGCTCGTCCACCAGCCGCCAGGCAGCCAGCCCGGCATCGCCACCGGCTTCGCCACCTTCGGCTCCCGCGGCTCCCGCGGCTCCCGAAGCGCCCGCGCCGCCCGGCGCGTCGCGAAGCTCCTCGCCGGCGGCCGGGCGCTCGCGCGGCGCCGCGAGCAGCAACTCGCGTTCCGTCGCCGGCAGCGCGTCGAGCACCTCGTGGCGGAGGAAGAGCCGCACCGGCGAGAGCTCCAGCAGCTGCTCGGCGGTCGCCACCTCGAGCCCAGCGCCGCCGGTCGCCTCGAGCGCCAGCCGCAGCGGCTGGAACCAGCCGTCGCTGGCCAGCCAGAGCGCCTCCGCCGTGCCCGCTCCCGGCTGCTTGCCGCACACGAGGTACCACAGCCGGGCCACCTCGGGAACCGTGAGCAAGAGCTCTTGCGGCGGCAGCAGGGCCACGGCCAGCAGTCCGGCCCGCAGCCGGCGGCGGGTCGCGAACACCAGCTGCTGGCCTGGCCGCAGCCAGCCCGCCAGGTCGTCCAGGTACTCCGCGGGATCTCCCGCAACCACGAGGCGTCGGACCGTGGCCGCGGCCAGGGCGGCGCGCGCCGGCTCCTCCGGCGCCAGGTCCGCCAGCGCCAGGCCCGCGACGTCCTGCCGCGCCAGCAACGCCTGCAGCACGGCCGAGCTGCCGCTGCCCGGCCAACCCCAGAGCTCGACCAGCGGCACTTCCAGGCCTTCGATCCGCCGCAGCAGCCTCTCCGCCTGCGGCACGAGATGCGTCGCGTCGCTCACGGCCGCGGCCCGCCCATCAGCGGTCGGCGCCGCTACCGCCGGCGCTGCCGCAAGGTCCCGAGGGCCCGAGTGTCACGGAGCCGCGGCAGCGGCGGCAGGCGCCTGGGCGAGACCGGCGTGGGTTCGGAGGCAGCCGGCAGCGGGCCGCGGGCGCGGTCCTCGCTCGCCCGCGCGATCGGCGGTGCGATCGCCGGCATGCCGGCGCCGGACGACGAGCCGATGATGACCGGTACCGGAGGCGCTGCGAGGGTTGTGGAGGCGGCGGCCGGCACCGCGCGCATGACCGCGGCGCCCACCATCTCGCGCGCGAGGGCCGCCAGGCAGCGGTTGGTGACCTTGCCGATGCTCTTGTCGCTGTATCCGAGGCGGCGCGCCACCTCGGCCGGCTCGTAGCCCAGCTGGAAACGGAGCTCGAGCAGCGAGCGGCAGCGCGCCGGCAGGCGCTCGATCATGTGCCGCAGATCGTAGAGCAGGTCGCTGCGCTCCTGCGGCGGCGCGACCGGCTGCGAGAGCCATTCGAGGAGCGTGCTGTCCACGGCCGAGTAGAGCTGCCGCCGGTGGTTCCGCCAGTACATCAGGCAGTGCCGCCGCAAGGTCCCGAGCAGCCAGCTCTCCGGATCGCGGATCGAGTCCCATTGGTAGATCAATGCCAGCAGCGCCTGCTGCAGGACGTCCTCGGTATCCTCGACGGGAATGTTGTTCGCCGCGAGGACACGCTTCATCTTCGGCCCCATCGCCTTCAAGAACCGCTCGAAGGTCGAAGCGGAGGAAGCAACATCATCGTGGGACATGAAGCATGCTATCTCCGCATGCGCCACCGGGTCAAGGCGGGGTCGAGGCTCAGCCCGCGCCCTGCAGGCGGTCCCTGACCTGCTGCATGTCCTCCCAGGTGGGACGCTTGAGGGCGGGGTTGCGCAGCAGGGCCGCCGGGTGGTAGGTGACCATCAGCGGCACGCCCAGCACCTCGAACCACTGTCCGCGCATGCGGCCGATCGGCAGGTCGTTGCCGAGCAGGGCCTGCGCCGCGATGCGGCCGAGCGCCACCAGCAGGCGAGGACGAACCAGGGCGATCTGGCGTTCGAGGTACGGACGGCAGGCGGCCACCTCGTCGGGCTGCGGGTCGCGGTTGCCGGGCGGACGGCACTTCACGATGTTGGCGATGTAGACCTGGTCGCGAGTCATGCCGATCGCCTCGATGATCCGGGTCAGCAGCTCGCCGGCGCGGCCGACGAACGGCAATCCCTGGCGGTCCTCCTCGGCACCCGGCCCCTCGCCGATGAACATCAGGTCGGCGTGCGGATCTCCCGAGCCGAAGACCGTCTTCTGCCGCCCTTCGCACAGCCGGCACCGCCGGCACGCGGCAACGACCTCCGCCATCGCGCCGAGGGCCGCCGCCCGCGCCGCCGCTTCCTCCGCGCCCTCCCCCGCTCCGGCTTCCTGCGCTCCGGACCGCTCCGGGCCGGCGGCGCCGCCGGCCTGCCGCGCCGCGGCCACCAGCGCGTCGACCGCCTCGGCGGCCTCGGCGGCCG
>DATNKH010000778.1:0-8139 GCA_035603475.1 Thermoanaerobaculia bacterium | reverse complement strand
GCCAAAGTCCTACGCCCCCCGGCAGCCCCGGCCCCTCGTCCAAAGGGAGGTCGGGGGAGACTGCACCACGACCGGGCGCGGAGCCGGCGGACACCCGGTCAAAACGATCCGGCGCCGGGAGACGCGGGCGCCGTCGCGGCGGTGCAAGTGCTCTGCCGGTAGTCGGACCGGGGCGTCATCGGGACCAGCGCGCGGAGGGGCTCGCGCACGGCTTCCTGCCATCTCACCTCCACGCCCTTGCGGCGGTCGGAGAGCACCGACCAGCTGCCGCTGTTGGCCCACGACAGGATCGGGGCTGGCGTCGCGTCTTGCCACAGGCCCCAGCTGACGACCTGGCCGCCGCGCAGGGCCGCGCTCCAGCCACGCCCGGCGGCGTCGTGGTAGGCGACGGTGTCGCCGCCGGCGCCCGCGCCGCCGCCGCCGGGCGAGGAGCCGCGGCTGACGATCGCCGGGTCTGCCGGCGGCACCGGCAGGCGTCCGAGCAGGAGCGGCGGCAAGGCCGAGAGAGAGAGGGGCCCGAGCGGCAGGAAGGCGAGATCGAGGGCGCCCGACAGGCGGCAGTAACAATGACCGCGATGGTCGAGCCAGAGACCGCGGTCGCCCTCGACGTCCAGGCCCCAGACCGCGCGGCCGAGCGGGTCCACCGCCTGCGCCTGGTAGCGCTCCGGCGAGGCCAGGCGCAGGGTCAGCTTGAGGCTCCCCTCACCTTCGGGGCCGGCGACGCCGACGCGATAGAGGATCTGCGAGCCGTAGGCGGCGGCAGGCACCTGCCAGGGGGAGATCGCCGCCGTCGCCGTCGCCGATGTCACCTCCCGCGGGGCGCCGGCCTGCGGCGCGAGCACCGGTGCCCTGGGGACCGTGCTGCAGCCCACCGCCGCGGCCGCGAGCGGCAGCGCCGCCGCCAGCCACCGAAGGGGGGCCGAGAGGCAGCGGCGGCGGACGGTGGTGGGCAATTTCAGGGGGGGTGCTCGGAGTCGAAACCGCGAGGAGCTGGTGTCCCGCTATGGGCGCGCGCCGCCCGCCAGGCTGTCGAGCTTGCGCTTCACCGCCTCGGCCTTGGCGGGCTCGGCGGACTCGAGCGCGATGGCGCGCCGGTAGGCCTCGCCGGCCCGGTCGCGCTGCCCCATGGCGCCGTAGACGTCGCCCAGGTGCTCCTGGACGGTGCCGTCGGCGGTCTCGAGCCGCGTCGCCCGCTCCAGCGTGGCACGAGCTTGCTCGAAACGCCCGAGACGGTAGTAGACCCAACCGAGGGAGTCGACGTAGGCGCCATTGTCGGGTTCGAGAGCGACAGCCTTCTCGATCAGCTTCTGGGCTTCGTCGAGGTGCTCGCCCCGCTCGGCGAACATGTACCCCAGGTAGTTGAGCGCGGCGTGGTACTCCGGGTCGGCGTCGAGCAGCCGCCGGAACTCGGCCACCGCCTGCTCGCGCTTGCCGCTGCGCTCGTAGGCGGCGCCCAGCAGGAAATGCGCGGCCTTCGAGCCCGGCGCCGCCAGGCCCCCGTCCGGCCGGGCGACCAGCTTCTCGAGCACCGGGACCGATTCGGCGTACTTGTCGAGGCGCTGGTAGGCCTCGGCCGCGGCCAGCGCGGAGTGCGGGTCCTGGGCGCCGGCGAGGTCTTGGAGATGGCGCAGCGCCTCGGCCTCGCGGCCGGCCCGGAACAGCACCTCGGCGCGCTTGGCGGCCAGGGTCGGAGAGGGCGGGTCGGCCTGCGCCGCCTGCGCATGGTCGAGCAGCTTCAGCGCGTCGTCAAAGCTCTTGCGCTGGATCAGGGCGTCGGCGGCGAGCTGCAGGGCGGGCTCGCGGACGGCCTCCTCCTTCGGACCGAGGCGCAGCAGCGGCTGCAGCGTCTCGCTCACCCGGTCCCATTGCTTGGCGTCGTAATAGACCTGCGCCAGCTCCAGGCGGGCCTGCCGCTCTTCGTCCTGCTTGCCGGCCTTGGCCAGGTTGGTGTCGAGGTCGGCGAGGACGCGCGCCGCATCGTCAGGGTGGCCGGAGCGCTCGAGCACCTTCGACAGGATGGTGGCCAGGGCCGCGTCGTTCGGCCGCGTGCCGCGCAGCGTCTCCAGCAGCTCGCCGGCCTCCTCGTTGTGGCCTTGCGCCGCCAGGGCCAGCCCCTTGAGCAGGAGGAGCTGCATGTCGTCGGGATCGGAGGCTGTCTGGGGCGGCGCCGCCGGCGACGGCGGCAGGCGCGGCCCCGGCGGGGCCGCGGGGGCCGCCTGGGCCGCCTGGAGCAAGGGCTCGACCGTGGCCAGGGCGCGGTCCACGTCGCCGGTCAAGTAATAGGCCCACGCCAGCTGCCGTTGCAAGCGGGCGTCGCCCCGCTCGGCCTCCGGGGCGGCGATGAGCGTCGCCAGCACCGCGGCGTAATCGTTGCGGCGGCCCTCGAGCTCGGCCAGGGTGAGGCGCGCCTCGAGCGCGGCGGGCTCGAAGTCGAGGATCTGGGCAAGAACCGTCTCGGCCTCCTTGGCCTTGTCGTCGCGCAGCAGCGCTTCCACCAGCAAAGCGTAGGCGGCCCGCTGCTGGGGGGATTCATGGATGACCTCGCGGAACACCTCCGCCGCCTTGGCGGGCTGCTGCTGCTCGAGGTAGAGCCGCCCGAGGCTGATCGCCGTCTGCAAGTCCTGCGGATCGCTCTGGTGCACGGTCTCGAGCGCCTCGAGGGCGGTGTGCAGGGCGGCAGGGTCCTGGCCCGCCATCTCGAGATAGACCAGGCCGACGCCCCGCAGCACGTCGAGATTGTGCGGTGCGAGCCGGCGCGCCTTGCCGACCTCGTCGGTCGCCTGGCGCAGGTAGCCGGTCTGGGCGCTGGGCAGGCGCGCGGCCTGGGCCAGGCGGGCGAGCAGCTGGGCGTGCTCGAGATGGATGTAGGCGGAGTCGGGGCGGGCCTTCTCGGCCTCCTCGAAGGCCGACAGGGCCTCGGGCAGCATGCCGTCGCCGACCAGCAGGTTGGCCATCAGGAACTCGAAGTCGCCGCTGCCGCCGCGAGGAGCGCCGGCCAGCCGCGAGGGATCTGGAGCAGTCGAAGGTCCCGCGGCGCCTGGAGCACTCGGCGCGCTCGGCGCGCCCGAGGCGCTCGGGCCGCCCTGGACGCCCTGGATGCTCAGCGCCCGGGCCACCAGTGGCGCCGCGGCCACTGGAGCTGCCGTGGCGATGGCGCCGACGGCGCCGAAGGCTGCAATCACGCCGCCGGCGCCGATCGCGCCGATGGCGCGAAGGGCCGGGAACAAGCCGAGGGGTGATCTCCATGAGCGCCGCCGAGATCGCGCCAACTTCCTCATCTGGCCACAATAGCAGCCGCACGCGTCGCTTTACAAGGCTCTAGAGCCGCTTCTATAATCGTGGCGCAGCAGATAAGTAGCGTCCCGACAAGCAGTTAGAAAAGCCGAACTCGAACCCCCGTCCACCGCCCCGAATTGAGCACGGAACGACGTCGGGAGCATGGGTAAGCTCGGACAGCTCCTGGTCGCGCGGGGCTGGATCACGGTCCAGCAGCTGACGCGCGCGTTGCAGACGCAGAACGCCGTGGGCGGGCGGGTCGGCACCTGCCTGCTCGAGATGGAGGTGCTGGGCGAAGACCTGCTGGCGCGTTCGCTGTCCGAGCAGCTGGGCGTGCCGGCCGCCGTCGTCGAGGACCTGCGCGCCATCCCGGAGGAGGTGCTGCGCCTCATTCCCGAGAAGCTGGCGCGGCGCTGCCGCACCATCCCGTTCCGGGTGTCCGGCGGGCGGCTCGACGTCGCGATGCAGGACCCGCGCAACCTGGTCTGCCAGGACGAGATCGCCTTCGCGTGCGGCAGGCGCGTCAAGGTGCACGTGCTGCACGAGCTGCGGATCTACGAGGCGTTGCAACGCTACTACCACGAGGAGTGCCCGTCGCGCTACAGCCTGCTGCTCGACCGCGTCAACCGCGCCCGCTACCTGTGGAGCGCCAAGGAAGGCGGAACGCGGCCGGGGGCCGCCGCGTCGGACGCGGAGGACCGGACCGAGGTCTTGAGCGCTCTGCCCGCCGACGGCCTGCTGTCCGAGACGCCGCGATTCCGGCCGCCGCCGCTGCCGGAGCCCGCGTATCCGCCGCTGCCGCGCCGGCGGTCGCTATTCCGCTCGCGAGGCATCGACCCGGCGGCACCCGCGGCCGGTGCGAAGGTCGATGGAGCGCAGCTGCTGCCGCCCCTCGAGGAACTCGATCTGCGTCCGCCGCCGCCGCCCCCCCGGGTAGAGGCGGAGAGGCCGCGGGTAGCGGACGAGACACCGGAGGTATCGGTGCCGGCCACGGCCGCTGCAACGCCACTGGCCACCGCAGAAGGAACGCTGCAGGCTGCGGCTGAGGCAACGCCACGGGAAGCAGCTGAGACGCGACGGATGCCGCGGGTAGCGGCCGAGATACCGCCAGAATCGCCGCCGGTGACGGCCGAGACGCTGGTGGCCAAGGCGCCGGATCTGAATCTGGATCTCGATCTGGAAGCCACCCTCGCCCTGGGTCCGCCCACCGCGGCGCGGCAACGGCCGCCCGCCGCGGCGATGCCGCCGCCGCCGCCGGAAGCGGTACCGCCCCGGCGCGGGCCGGCCGCGGCGCCGCACGAGAAGGTGGCCGTCTCCGCGGCGGAGCGGGCGGAGCTGGGGCTCGGCGAAGCCCCGCCTACCACCCCGCTCGAGTCGCCGCAGGAGGCGCCGGCCACTCTCGAAGACGTCGTGGAGGCGCTGGCGCTGACCCACGACAGCGAGGAGGTGGGCCGCCTGGTGCTCGGATTCCTTGCGCACAGCTTTCGGCGCGTGGCGCTGTTCCAGGTGGCGCGCGACCACGTCAGCGCCTGGATGGCGCGCGGCGACGGCATCGACCAGGAAGCGTTCGGGCGCTATGCGGTAAGCTTCAAGCAACCCTCGGTGTTCCTCAACCTGCGGCAGGGGAGCGGCATTCACATCGGCCCCCTGCCGCCCATGACGACACACCGCGAGCTGGCCTTGTGCTGGGGCGGCGGGTTGCCGCGGGACTGTGTGGTGCTGCCGGTGCGACTCAAAGACCGCCTCGTGTCCGTCCTCTACATGGATGGCGGCAGCCGCGGCCTGGGAGGGATCGATCTCGAGCAGATGCACCGCCTGACGGCAGCGACCGCCGCCGCTTTCGAGCGCTGCATCCTCAGCAAGAAACGCGGCTACGCTCAGTCCTGACAAAGGTTTGGCTCGGTTGACACCCTGTCGAACCGGTTGTTAGACTCGGCGCCGTTTCGGAGCCCAAATGATCAAGTCTGACATCGTGGACCGCGTCGCGGAGAGCACCGAGGTGCCCCGGGTCAAGGCTGCCCAGGCGGTCGACATCATCATCGAGGCGATGAAGACCGCCCTGTGCGAGGGCAAGCGCATCGAGCTCCGAGGCTTCGGCGTCTTCCAGGTCCGTGATCGCAAGAAGGGCGTGGGCCGCAATCCGAAGACCGGCGTCGAGGTGGCGATCTCGCCCGGCAAGACGGTACGCTTCAAGCCGGGCAAGGACCTCAAGAATCTCTGAGCTGAAAGACGTAGAACCGACCTGGCCCGGGGACGGGCAGTTGCCGCGCCCGGACCAGCCGGCGGACCCCTGGGCGCCGCGGCCGCTCCCGCTCCAGCCGCGGGACCGAGAGCCGGAGATGCCCCCGGACCAGGTGCGGCCCTGGCAGCGGCCGCCCTTCTGGCTGGCCCGGCGGTTCCAGCCGCGCCCGGCGCCGCCGCCGGGGCCGCCGCGCTACGGGTTGGCGCTGCTGCTCTTCGGCCTCACCTTCTTCTGCACCACCACCCTCGGCCCGCTGCTCGCCACCTGGAGCCGCGACGGCCTGCCGTCCGAGGTCTTTCCGCTGATCACCCCGCGGCTGGTGGCCAGCGTGTGGACCGATCCGGCGCTGCTGCGCCTCGGCCTGTCGTTCTCGCTGCCGGTGCTGATCATCCTCTTCGTCCACGAGATGGGGCACTACCTCGCCTGCCGGCACTACCGGCTGCCGTCGACCCTGCCCTACTTCCTTCCCCTGCCCGCGGTGCTCGGCACGCTGGGCGCCTTCATCCGCATCCGGGCGCCGATCCGCAGCAAGCGCGAGCTCTTCGACGTCGGCGTCGCCGGACCTTTCGCCGGCTTCCTGGCACTGCTGCCATTCCTCCTTTACGGCATCGCCCGCTCGGAGCCCATGCCGCTGCGGCTCGCCGCCGATACCTCGCTGCTGCTGCCCGGGCAGTGCCTGGCGATGGAGCTGGCGACGCGCCTCTTTCATGGCCCGCTCGCCGAAGGCATGGTGCTGCGCCTGCATCCCTTCGCCCTGGCGGCCTGGTTCGGCCTGCTGGCCACCGCCGTCAACCTCCTCCCCCTCGGGCAGCTCGACGGCGGCCACATCCTCTACGCCGCCGCCGGCCGCTGGCAGCGCCGGCTGGCCCTGCCGCTGTGGGTGGCGCTGGCCCTGGCGGGGGTGCTCTGGGGAGGCTGGGTCGTCTGGTGCGTGGTGATCTTCGCCATGGGCCTCTACCACCCGCCCGTCATCGACGAGGCAACCCCCCTCGACAACCGCCGCCGCGCCCTCGCCGTCGCCGCCCTCCTGATCCTAGCCCTCAGCTTCATGCCCAGGGGAGCCATCGAGACCGCCAGCGACGCCCCCCCACCGCAGGGTCAAGGCAACACTCCAGTGGCCACTCTGGCCCGCTGAGCTTTTCACATCCCTTTTGGGCGCACCGCACTCTCCGATCCACGATCGCTTGCCGGAGAGACCGGCAGCCGTAGTGGGAGGAGAGAGGGCCTGGGGAGTAGAACCTTCCTCTGCCGAGCTTTGGGCGAGGCGCCCGCAGTCCGCCACCCCCGCATCGACCACGGGCGCCTCGCCCAAAGCGAGGTCAGAGGAAGGTTCTACTCCCCAGACCCGGATCGGAGGGCTTCCCCGGAGGCCCCCGGAGGCCCCCCCTTTAGAAGTCGGCCACCAGCGTCACCGGACCATCGTTGACCAGCGCCACCTCCATGCGGGCGCGGAAGCGGCCGGTAGCCACATCGCAGCCGCGCTGCCGCAGCGCCGCGACCAGGGCGTCGACCAGCGGCGCGGCTTGCTCGGGCGGCGCGGCGCGGTCGAACGACGGCCGGCGCCCGCGGGCGAGCGAGCCGGCGAGAGTGAACTGCGACACCACCAGGAAGGCGCCGCCGACCGCCGCCGCGTCGAGGTTCATCTTGCCCGCCGCGTCGTCGAAGACGCGCAGACCCGCCAGCTTCTCCGCGGCGGCCAGGGCGGCCGGCGCCTCGTCCCCCTGCTCCACCCCGACCAGCACCAGCAGGCCACGGCCGATCGCAGCGACCGTCTCGCCGGCGACCTGCACGGCCGCCGAGCTCACACGTTGGATCACCAGGCGCATACGTATTCGGCTATGGCTTTTCCGTCTTGATAGACATGGATGGGTTCCGCTTCGCTCGAGGCCGCTCGTTCCCGCGCCGACCGCGGCAACGTGGGACCTCCCCGTCCGAGCCCGTCATCGCAATGATCGCCGATGTCGCGATGTCGATCTGGTACCGCGGTGCCTGAACCGTGTGGTACCGTACTCCATTCTGAATCCGAGGAGAACCGCGCATGTTGAACAAAGTCATGCTGATCGGCAATCTCGGCCGTGATCCGGAGGTGCGCTCGATCCCTTCCGGACAGCAGGTCGCCACCTTCACCCTGGCCACGAACCGCCGGTGGACGGACAAGGCCGGTCAGCGCCAGGAGCAGACCGAGTGGCACCAGATCGTCTGCTGGGGGAAGTTGGCGGAGATCGCCGCCCAGTACCTCACCAAGGGCAAGCAGATCTTCGTCGAGGGCCGCATCCAGACCCGCTCCTGGGACGACAAACAGACCGGCGAGAAGAAATACCGCACCGAGGTCATCTGCGAGAACTTCCAGATGCTCGGCCAGCGCGGCGGCGGACCCGAGATGGAAGCCCACGCCCCCGCTCCGGGCGGCCCCACCTACGACGAAGGCCTCGGCGGCCCCGGCGCGTCCGAAGACGACGATATTCCGTTCTGATCAAGCCTCGAGATCGCGCGCCAGCTCGGCCAGGCCTTCCCGCACGGCCCGCACGCCGTCGGCGCCGGAGCCGGCGCCGGCGCCCGGTTCGCGCAGCAGGCTGATCGAGTCGCTGGCCCAGCGCAGCGTGCGCAGGCGCCGGCGGAAG
>DATNKH010000777.1:0-14635 GCA_035603475.1 Thermoanaerobaculia bacterium | reverse complement strand
AGGCCCGCCTGGCGGCGCTGGAGCCCGAGATCGCCGCGATCGAGCTCGCCCTGCCGAACCTGCCTCACCCGAGCGTGCCGGTGGGCCCCGACGAGAGCGCCAATCGCGTCGAGCGAGTGGTCGGCGAGCCGCCAAGCTTCGCCTTCGAGCCGCGCCCCCACTGGGAGCTGGGTCAGGAGCTAGGCATCCTCGACTTCGAGCGCGGCGCCAAGCTGGCGGGCGCCCGCTTCACCGTCTCCTTCGGCGCCGGCGCGGCGCTCGAGCGCGCGCTGATCGGCTTCATGCTCGACCAGCACACCCGCGCCCATGGCTACACCGAGGTGCTGCCGCCCTTCATCGTCAACCGCGCTACCCTCGTCGGCACCGGCCAGCTGCCCAAGTTCGAGCAGGACCTCTTCAAGCTCGAGGGCCACGACTACTTCCTGATCCCCACCGCCGAGGTCCCCCTGACCAGCCTCCACCGCGACGAGATCCTGGACGAGGACCGCCTGCCCCTGCGCTACACCGCCTACACCCCCTGCTTCCGCAGCGAAGCCGGCTCCTACGGCAAGGACGTGCGCGGCCTCATCCGCCAGCACCAGTTCAACAAGGTCGAGCTGGTGCAGCTGACCACGCCCGAGTCCAGCTACCAGGCGCTCGAAGAGCTGACCGGCCACGCAGAGAAGATCCTGCAGCTGCTCGACCTGCCCTACCGCGTCGTCTGTCTCTCCACCGGCGACACCGGCTTTTCCTCCGCCAAGACCTACGACCTCGAGGTCTGGCTCCCCGCCCAGGGCGCCTACCGGGAGATCTCCTCCTGCACCAACTGCGAGGACTTCCAGGCCCGCCGCGCGAATCTCCGCTACCGTCCCGCCACCGGCCGCCCCCGCCTCCTGCACACCCTGAACGGCTCGGGCCTGGCCGTAGGCCGCACCCTCATCGCCATCCTGGAGAACTGCCAGCAGCAGGATGGCTCCATCCTCATCCCCGCCGCCCTACACCCCTACACCGGCGGCCTCACCCGCATCGCACCGTCCCATCATCCCCACCGGAGGGGTGGCTGAGTGGTCTAAAGCAGCGGTCTTGAAAACCGTCAGGCTCGCAAGGGCCTCGTGGGTTCGAATCCCACCCCCTCCGCCATTAGAATCAGTAGTTTAACTGTGGTGCCGTTGGGTGCATTTGCCGCCCGACTTGTGCCAAAATTGGGCCACAGCGGTGTGACGGCAGCCTGGAGCGGCGACCCCGGGGAGTCTACCGCCAAGCGTTGAACGCAAAGCGTGTCGTTTCGTTGCGGATGCGAGAGACGTTCGATTCTAGGTGTGGGTCCGTGATCGAGATTCGTAGACGGTGGCGTGGGCGAGCTCGTACCTCAATCAGACACGGCAGGAAGAGCCGGTGGCTGGAGGCCAAGGTGATCCCGAATCGAGAGAATGGCGTGATGCGAACCGACCGGCACCCGGCAATCGGGGTGCTTGTGGTGAGCCTCACCACCGCGTGGTGGGCGTTTCTTGCGACGCCTGCCACGAGTGAGTCCTGGCAGGGCGTCGGTCCCGAGGGAGGCAGCGCCTACGGCCTCGCGATCGACCCGGCAGCTCCGCACACGCTCTATGCCTTGGCGGGCCTGGGTCTCTACAAGACCACCAACGGTGGGCAGCGCTGGTTCCACGTGGACGCTGCGCTGCTTCCAGGCCCTGTTCTGGCCGTGGCCGTCGCCCCGAGTCGGCCGTTGCGCGTCTACGCCTCGGTGGGTGGAACGATCTTTCGCAGCGATGACGCTGGTGCCACGTGGTCGAGCGGCGTGGCGACAGGCGCCTTCACGGTGGCGACGTTGGCGGTCGACCCGCAAGAAGCCGACACGGTCTACGCCACGGGCTCCACGGGGCAGGGAGGGGTGTTTGCGAGCCGCGATGGCGGGAGGACCTGGGCCCAAGCGGGTCTGGCTTCCCGCTTCGTCTACTCCCTGTCGGTCGATCCTCATCAACCGGCGACGATCTATGCGGGCACCGATCGAGGAGTCTGGAAGAGCACGAACAGCGCTCGCAGCTGGCAGGCGGCCGCGGCGTTGATCACGCCAGCCTCGCCGGTCACGGTGATCGCTGTCGATCCGCTGGAACGTCGCACCCTGTATGCGGCGGGCGCGGGGATCTATGTCAGCAGGAACGGAGGCGCGAGCTGGCGGCAGCTTCTGGCGCCGACTGCCACCCCTGGTGGGGTGGCATGCCTGATCATCACCTCCGCTCCCGGACGGCCGATCTATGCGTGCGCCGGCGGCCTGCTGAAGTCCTCCGATCACGGTGAGCGGTGGCTGCCGCTTGACGGTGGCCTCGGATCGCACAAGGTCTCCGCGGCGATCGCCGACCCATCCTCACCGGACCGCCTCTATGCAGCCGTCTTTGACAGCGGCATTTCCCCGGGGCCTGCGATCTACAAGACCATCGATGCGGGCGCCACCTGGCTGCCCTCAGGACGCGGCGTGGTGGCGACCTTTGTCAGCAGCTTGGTGGTCGACCCGCTGCTGGCTGGCACCCTGTACTCGAGCGTCGACGGCAGCGTTCTCAAGACCGTCGACGATGGCTCGCACTGGGCGCCGGTGGACTCCGGTCTCCGCGGCAATCAGCTGCTGGGACTGGCGATCGACCCGCTGCAACCCTCGATCCTCTACGCCCAGACGAACCGTGCCTTCTTTCGCAGCGAAGATGGTGGCGCCAGCTGGGTCCGGCCGGGCGTGCGGTTCACCGGAGGACCTCGCATCGTCGTCGACCCACAGTCGCCCGGGACGCTCTATTCGATCAGCCGCGGAGCCGGTTTCCGCTCCTTCGACGCCGGCGCCTCTTGGACCGAGATGACGTCTCTCACCGGCGTCATCTCTGACCTGGCGATCTCTCCCTCCCAGCACTCGACCCTGTACGCAACCGCCGCGGTCGGCTCCGGTCTGCAGCTCGAGGTCAGCCACGACGGCGGTTCGACCTTCGAAACCTTGCCCCGGCACGGAGTGGACAGTGCGCTTGGTGGTGTCGTCGTCGATCCGACCAACCCCGAGATCGTCTATGTGGTGGGGACCGAGGAGATACAGTACTCCCAATCCTTCGACAATCTCTACAAGAGCGAAAACGGCGGGAAGACCTTCAGCATCCTTCTGGACGCCAACGACCTCCGGGCGCTGCTCATCGATCCCCGCAACCCGGCGGTGATCTACGCTTCGACGACCAACTTCGAGCTTTCTGAGGGTTTGGTCGAGAATCGCCTGGTGTTCAGCACCGACGGCGGGGCCAGCTGGAACGACCTGTCGGGCGGGTTGCCCGGAGCGATCGTCTTGCAGCTGGCCTTGGACTCCACCGGGGCGCTCTACGCGGCCACGGCTGGCTCCGGCATCTACAAACTGTCATCCCCGCCGCCCGCCGCGTCCATCACCAGGTGACGGCGGGATCGTGGCGGGAGCGGAAACCGGCGGAGACATGGCCCGGCGGTTGCCGCCGGCGGAGCTGGTGTTGGAACCGAGTGACGGGTTGGACCGTTGCCGCGTATTAGGTACAGAGTCGTCAATACGCGGAGGAAGCCAATGCCTCGCACCTCGACCCGTTTCCGCCGGGCGGCGCTCGCCGCCTGCCTCGTGCTCGCCTGTCAGATCCCGGCTCGCGCCGCGACGGAGCGCTGGGTCCCGTTCGGTCCGGACCTCAGCTCGATCCGCGCTCTTGCCGTCTCGAGCACCGGGCTGATCTATGCCGGCGTGGCGGAGCGAGGCGTCTTCGAGAGCGACGATGGAGGCTCGCACTGGACCATCGCGGCCGCGGGCGGGACCGGTTTCTCGGTGCGCGACGTGGCGATCGATCCGGGGGATTCGCGCCAGGTCTATGCCCTCACGACCAGGGGACTCTTCCGTGCCGCCGCCGGTGCCTGGAACTACGTCGGGCCTGGCATTTACGGATTCGGCGACTTCGGCAGCTACGCCTTCGCCGTCGCTCCCAGCGATCCTAACCGCTTGTACCTCGTCGAGGAAGGCGAGATCATGGTGAGCCGCGACCGCGGCGCCAGCTGGAATGGGCTCGGGGTCCACGCCCATCTCGGCGGCACGGTCGACGTCCTGCGCGTCGATCCGCGCAACGCCGACGTGCTCTACGCCGGCAACGCCGAGCTCGGCAGCTCCGACGGGCTGCTGAAGAGCGTCGACGGCGGCTTCAGCTGGCATACCGGCAGCGGCCCTGGCGGGGCGCCGGGCCCCACGCATGTGCTCTCGTTCGCCTTCGATCCGCGGCAGCCCGACGTGCAGTATGCCGGCACCCTGGACAACGGCATCTGGAAGAGCACCGACGCCGGAGAGACCTGGAGCCGAGTCCTGCCCACGGCGAGTCTCGATGTGGTGACGGCGCTCGCCGTCGACCCCGGTGACGGCGACCGGATCTATGCCGCAATCGATCACTTCGCTTCCGACTCGCCGCCTCTGATGGCGCCGATGACGGGGGAGATCTGGCGCAGCGAGGACGGCGGCGCCACCTGGGCGCGCCTAGCCGTGGCCCAGACGGCCGTGCGGGCGCTCGCGGTCGATCCCACGGACCCGCGGCGCGCGTACGCCGGCTTCGAGCAGGATGGCGTGCTCGCCAGCGGCAACCGCGGTGCCTCCTGGCATCCGGCCCGCCGCGGCCTGCGGGCGTTCACGGCCTCCGACGTTGCGGTCGATCCGCACCATGAGGGCTCGCTGTGGGTCGCGGTCCCCGACTCGAGATCGAGCGACTTCTTCTTCTCGAACGACTTATTCCCCGCGGTCGTCTACCCAGGTCTATTCCACTCGGTCGACAGCGGGAGGACTTGGGCGGCCTCCGGCCGCGGGTTCGACCCGAGCTCGTCCGCCGCCCGGATCGTCTTCGATCCGGTCCGTCCCGAGCGCCTGTTTGCCTTGACCTCACCTACGGCAATTTTGCACCGGAGCACGGACGGTGGGGCGAGCTGGCAGCCGTTGCTTTTGCCCGTCGATCTGCTCGTCATCGATCCGGTGAACCCCGACACGCTCTACGCCGCCGGTGCTGTGAACGGATCGCCCGCGGTCCTGAAGAGCGTCGACGGCGGGGAAACCTGGGCGGACCTCTCCGGCGGCTTCGCGACCGGGACGGGGGACCTGGCGTTTAGCGGCCTCACGATCCGACCGGACCGCCCGGCGACGCTCTACGCGTCCTGCTCGGCCGGCTTCTTTCGCAGCCTCACCGCCGGGCGCCGCTGGACACGGCTGGCCAGCGGCGAGTCGGAGGGCGTCAACGGTCCCATCGTGATCGATCCGCTGGACACGGCCAGGATGTTCGCCTTCGGCGGCACCGACCAAGACCACCAGTTGATCAAGAGCACCGACCGGGGAGTGACGTGGCGGCCCACCTCGCTGAAGACAGGGCCTGGCGACTCGGTGCTGGTCGCCGACTCCCATCACCTCGGGACCTTCTATGACATCCAAGTCATCGGCGCCGCCGACGGCAGGCCCTTCGTCACTGACGACGGCGGCGCCACCTGGCGCCCGCTCGCCGCCGGGCTGG
Source organism: Thermoanaerobaculia bacterium (assembly GCA_035603475.1). GTDB lineage: Bacteria > Acidobacteriota > Thermoanaerobaculia > Multivoradales > UBA5704 > JASLEW01. The sequence continues at coordinate 9,140 of DATNKH010000777.1, read as the reverse complement.
GGCCGGCTGCGCAGGGCGTCAACCTGGCAACCGATCCTCATCTCCCGGGCCGTCTCTACCTCAGCCTCTGGGCGTCCGGGCTCTTTACTCTGACACGTTAGCGAGGATGACCCGCCTGTTGCGCTGGGGCGCGCCAGCTGCTGCGGCGGTCCTACTGGCAAGCCGCGTCCGCCGGTTGTTCGATCCTTACCTGATCGTCGACGACGCCTTCATTTCGTTCCGCTACGCCGACCACCTGGCGCACGGTCTTGGGCTGGTCTACAACGCGGGCGAGCGCGTCGAAGGCTACAGCAACTGGTTATGGACCGTCCTGCTGGCGGTGGGCGCCCGGCTCGGCTTCGACATTGTGCTGCTCTCCATCGCGCTCGCGTTGCTGGCGGGGCTGGCCACCGCGTCGCTCCTTTGGGCGTGGTCCGCGAGGCTGTTCGAGGACCGGCGCGCAGCGCCCGATGATGCCAAGGGGCCAGACGGCAAAGGCGCTCCGGAGGGTCTCGGGACCGCAGGCGCCACCCTCCTTGCGGCGCTACCGCCCCTGCTCTACGCCGCCAACCCCTCGCAAGCCCGCTTCGTGCTCTCCGGAATGGAGACCCTGCTCTTCGGATTTCTCCTCGCTGCCGCCGCCTACCTGCTGCTCACGCGCGAGGCACCGCTGGCGTCCGGCTTGGTGTTCGCACTCGCCGCGATGACCCGGCCTGAAGGAGCGATGTACTGGCTCGTCGCGGCTGGTCTGATGTTGCTCCCCGGCGCCGCAGGAGGCCTCGACCCGGGCGCTGACCACGCCGCGCGCTGGCGACGCGCCGGCGGCCTGATCGCGGGTTTCGTGGTGCCGTTCGGGACCTATTTCGTCTGGCGCTACCACTACTATGGCGATCTGCTCCCCAACACCTTCTACGCCAAGGCGGCGGGGTTCAGCTGGCACCGCATCGCCCGCGGGCGCGAGGCGCTGGTCCAGGTTGCCGCCTGGTGGAGCATCTACCCGGTCCTCGTCGCGGCCGTTGCGGCGCTGCCCTCGCTCCTCAGAGCGGGCACGCCGGCGTCCGGCCGGCGCCTCGCTTGCTTGCGTCTCGCCACCGCCTACGTCGCGTTCACCGTCATCTACTTTGTCTATGTCGGCGGCGATTTCCTGCCCTTCTTCGGGCCGCGCTTCTTCATACCTGCCCTCCCCTTCGCCCTGTTGCTCGCGGCCGAAGGACTCGGCAACCTCGCCAGGTGGCTGAGCTCGAGCCTCGCGCGCAGCCTCGGTGCCCGCCGCGCCGTGGAGAGAGCGGCGGTATGGGCAGGAGCTCTGCTGCTGCTCACCAACGCGTTCTGGTTCGCCTTCCCGTCGCGCTACTACGGCACCCACCTGGCCGAGCAGATGGAAAGATTGGAGGACCTCGGGCGCCTGATCGGCGCGACCACCTCGCCGGACACCGTGCTCGCCGATGGCGAAGCCGGAATCGTGCCCTATTACTCTCGGCGCGCCAACATCGACATGTACGGCCTCGCCGACCGCCACATCGGCCATATGGCGCCGCTGGCGGTGGGCCCCAAGGTGACCGCCCATGAGAAGTACGATCCCCGCTACGTGCTGGCCCGGCGCCCCGACATGGTTATCACCTCCCTGGAACGTAACCACACCCCCCATACCGCGGGCCTGGGCCGCGTCAAGGATTGGCTCTGGGCGTGCTACCGACCTTGGGCGTTGCTGCGGGAACATCGCAGCCCCGACGGGAGTTGGGTGCTGCCCTCCCGCAAGTTCACCGCTGCGCTGTTCGACGAGGGCTATTTCTCAGCCGTCCTCGAGCGCCGCCACGGCCGCGCCGCGGCCCGCTGCGCTGCCTACGAGCGGGCCATGGGCTTGCCGCCGGCCCCTGCCCCGCGCGAGCCCGGCGTGCGAGCCGGTCGCGGCGAAACACCGTGACGATGGGGAGTGGGTTCGAATCTCACCCCTCCGCCATTAGAATCAGTAGTTTAGCTGTGGGTCTTTGGGTGTATTTGCCGTTTGCCACCACGCTGGTGTCAAAATTGTGCCACAGCGGTGGTCGCATGTACCGCGACGAATCTCGTTGACAATACCTCGGCCAATATCGTATATCTATATGCGGTCATGCCTTAACTTACGACCAAAAGGATGTCGCGATGAGCAGATTACTACTTCTAAGTGCTTATCTCACAGCTACATGCGTATTCTTCGCGCAAGCCACACGCTCCAATGCATTGGCATCGACAGGCTTCACGCTCGGGTACGCTGTCCAAGAGTCAGGTACGGTTTGCAGCGTGAACCAGGACTTGATCCAGACGCCGCTCTTCGCGCCTTACAACCGCGACAACATGGGGTTCTGGTACAACGCCGCCGAGGAAACGGCCTTCGCCAACGTCGCCTTCATCGCCCTCAATTACCGCGGCGACAGCCCCTGCGGCATCGTTCCCCCGCCCGGAGGCGAGCCGACGTCCTACGCGTCGAACCTCGTCTCTGCGATCAACCAGCGGGGCTACCAGTCGTTCCTCAAGGTCGCGCTCTTCGACGACACGGGTTCCTACATCTGGCATATCCGGGCATGCCAGAACAACACCCAGGCCACGTTCGACCTCGGGAACCAGACCCTGTGGGAAACCTACTTCTGGGACACCCGCTGGTTGAAGTTCTTCCAGCTGGTTCCAGATGCCAATCGGGTCAAGATACAGGGGCGGCCATTGGTCTTTCTCTGGAACATCAGCCACCTGCAGGGCTTCACGAATCTCCAGGGACACCTCACCGGCTTGATTGAATTTCTGCGTAACAAATGCATGACGACCTTCGGCTTCAATCCCTTCATCGTGGTGGACTGGACCTGGATCAACGAGGACCCTGCGGTCGGAGCCGCCGTCGATGGGGTCGATCAGTGGTTCGCAACCTCGCCAGGAGCCAACTGGAGCAAGTACACCCATCAGGGCGCGAGCGGCACCTTCACTACCGGTGTGGTCAACCCCGGCTTCTGGAACCCGCGTCTTAACCAGTTCACCGACCGCGCAAACGGCAGCGCCCTGCGCAACGGTCTGGCCAATGCCCTCAGCGGCAATGGGGACCTCCTCCTCATGGAGAACCTGACGGACGTCGAGGAGAACGCCGGCTATTACCGTGGGGCTATCCTCTGCAATCCGAGCTGCGGCGGCCCGACACCGCCGGCCGGTCAGTGCTGGCCATATGCGAACCTGTACCTGAACATCGTCCGAGAGGAAGTCAACCCGTTCCAGAAGTTCGTGCAGTTGCAGGCCGAAGCGGCAGACACCTACCAGGTCCAGAGCACCTCGTCCGGGATCTTCCGGCGTGACGGCACCCTGAACATCTCTTACACCGATGCGACGCACTCGAACTGGGCCGTCACTCTCAAAGCGCCGGACTGGCTTCAGTACAACTCGTTCCAGTTAGGCGCCTCCTCGAGCTACCTCCTGACCATCGTTTACACCTCGTCCAGTGGCGCCTCCGGCCAGCTGCTTGTCGACGGCGTGCCGGTCTCGTCGTTCTCCCTCCCCGCCACCGGACGCTTCACCGCGGTCAATGCCCCCGGGCGCTTCGTGGTTGCGAGCGGCAACCACGATATCCGCCTGCAGATCCTGAGCGGAGCGGCGAACATCGATTTCTGGCAGCTCAACGGCTTCTGACGCCGCGCTGCCTTTGAGCTCGGCCGGCCTTCGCGAGAGCTTGCCCCAGCGCCGTCTCGGGCGGCGTTGGGGTCGCGTCCACGCAGCTGGCCCGGCGAGGGCAGGCTTGCCTGCCGACGCGCTCCAGACCGGCGCCGCCAAGCTAAGATAGCCGGGCTCCCATGCCCGCTCCTGGAGACCTCGCGACCACCGCCAAATCCGCGGACGCTCGGCACCTGGCCGCAGCGGCAGGGTGGCCCTCGCCGCAAGCCGCTTGGGTTGCGGTCGCCGCTCTCGTCTTTGGGCTTGGCTGGATTTTCGGTGAATTCCGCACCCGGACGGGATGGGACGACACGTTCTACCTGCTGCAGGTCTCGTCGCTCGTGGAGGACGGCGACGTCGACCTGCGCAACGATGCGCTCTATTCGACGCTTGCACCGCGCGATCTACAGACCTTCCTCACCGCCACGCTCCCCTCGGGCACTCTCAAGAACACCTTCAGCATCGGACCAGCCGTGCTGTGGCTGCCAGCCTACGCCGCCGGCATGCCATGGCGTCAGGGAGCGGGCACGCCTGCCGCGATACGCTGGAGCCGCTCCCAGTTGGCGGCGCTCCATCTCCTCTCGCTCGCCTTCCTCGCCGGCGTCGCGTGGTTCCTCTACCGCCTGCTGGAGACCGCAGGCACCAATCGCAGGCTCGCCCTGCTGGCCACGCTGGCGCTCTTGCTCGGCACGCCGCTGGCCGTCTACGGTCCTGCCGTGTACACCATGGCCCACCTGCCGAGCGCCGTTGCCACCAGCCTCCTCGTGGCAAGCGTGCTCTGGCTCGAGAAAGACGCGCAGCCGCTTCAGGCGCTGCTGGCCGGGGTGGCGCTCGGGCTCGTGTTCCTGGTGCGCTGGCAGGACGCCGTTTTCGGCCTGCTCCTCTGGATACCGCTCGCGCCCCTCCTGCGCGGGCGGCGCGACCTTCCGCGCCTGGCGAAGCTGCTGGCGGCGATCGCCTCCGGCGGCTTGGCGATGGCTCTGCTGCAGCTCCACGCCTGGCACCTCGAGCTCGGTTCCTGGCTGACGATGCCCCAGGGCGGGGGCTACATGCGCTGGTCGCAGCCGCACCTGCGGGAGTTCCTGCTCTCCGGATATTCCGGCCTTCTCCCCTGGTCGCCGCTCTTCGCGCTGGCCGCCGCCGGGCTGCTCCTGCCGTGGCGCTGCCGGCTGTCGCCGCGCTGGCGGGTGGTCGCCCTGGTGGTGCTGGTGGTGGAGGTCTACATCAATGCCGCGGTGCGCGACTGGTGGGGAGGCGACTCGTTCGGCGCCCGCCGGATGGCCTCCTGCACGCCGCTGGTCGCCCTCGGTCTGGCCAATCTGGCCGCTGTTGCCGCCGCGGGCCGGTGGCGCCGGCCCTTTACCTTGGTGCTTGCCGGGCTCTGCCTCTGGGGCTGCTTCACGACCAACCTCTACTGGCGGCACATTCGCGACCTGTCGCTGGTCGTGCAGGGGACACCCTCGATCGCCGCGAGCGAAGCGCCACCCGAGAGCGATGCGGTGACCGATCCCGCACTGGCCCGTCGTCAAGCGATGCGGCCCGCGATGAGGCTGCACAACTATTTCGCGAGGATCGACGGAGTCCCTCGATCGCTTGGCATCCTGTTCACCGCGGCGATGATGGGCGGAGTCGTCGCAGGCTGCTGCCTTTTGCTCTCCCGCGTGCGGGGCGGGCCGGTGCTGCAGGCCGTGCTGCTCGTGCTGCTCGTCATCGCCCTTGGCTGTCACTGGCGGCTCGCCCGCGGGCCGCGGCCCGATCGCGCCGAACGTACCGTCTGGCAGCGGGTGGCCGCACCCTGGAGCGACCCACAGCGCGAGCTCGCCCCGATCGCTGCGGAAGCCGTGGCGGAGGCTGATCTGCTGGACACGCGAGCGGCCCGGCAGGCGCGGGCGGCACCTGCCGACGCCTACCGCTTTCTCGCGATGCTTGCCAGTTGGGAGGCAGAGGACCCGCGACGGGCGCGGAGCTTGCTCGGGCGCTTGGCCGGCCGGGGCTATCCGGCGGTGACAGGACTGCGGCAGCAGGTCGATGCGCTGGGGCCGGGCACCGAGGTGTTGCGACTGGTACCCGGCACTTTCTTCGCACCGCTCCCCGGTCGGGCATTCCGCGCTGTCTCGGTGCCGCTGGCCGTCACCGGAGCTGGCAGGCCATGGGCATGGGAGGCGACCTTTGATCTCCAGCTCGGCGACCTGGAGCCCGGCGCGGTCTACGACGTCGCAGCCCTGCAAGACCAGCAACGGGCCGAGCTGGTGCGCGTCTCGTTGCAAGGCGCCGGCGTGGTGCTGCTGGCCACGCCACAAGGTACCGTCGCCGTCAGGCTCGGCCTCGCCGGCCGGCCCCTCTACCAGCTGCGGCTGCGCTACGACCCGCACGCCGGCACTGCCAGCCTGGACGTGACCGAGGGGGACCGCCCCAGGGCACGGCTCAACGCCACCCTGGCTTCGGAGAGCGCGGCTCCGGACAGGCTGCTGCTGGGCCGCAACCGGCAGGGGCATGCCTCGTTCCCGCTCTGGTCCTCGACCTTCTCGGAGCTCTGGCTGACGGCGACGATACGCTAAGGGGCGGTGCTGTCGGCCGTCAGCGCAGGGTGAGAGAGAAGAGTCCCCTGCCAGCGGTCCCGGCGTAAAGCACCGTTTCCTGGAAAGTAGAGACGGCCAGGCTCAGCACCGGCAGGTGCGGCAGTCCGTCGTCGAGCGATTCCCAGCTCCGGCCGGAATCGCGCGAGACGAAGACGCCGCCGTCACCGCCGAGATAGATCACGCCCGCGCGGAAGGGATCGAGGGCAAGGGCAAGCGGCACCGTGCCGGCCGGGAGAGGGATGGCGCTGGAGACCCAGGTCGCGCCACCGTCGGCGCTCACGTCGACGGCATTGTGGAGCGGGTCTCCTGGCTGTCTCTCCTGGTATACGCAGCGGAGCTCAACGCAGTCCAGGCGGCCAAGGCGCTCCCAGATCAGCGGCTGCTGCTCGCATTGACACGAAGCTCGTGCTCTACTAGTCTCGTGTCCATGAGGAACGTCACCATCACTCTCGAGGAGCAGGTGGCGCAGTGGGTGCGGATCGAGGCGGCGAAACGGGAGTCCAGCGTCTCCCGCCTGGTGGGCGAGATGCTGCGGGACCACATGCGAGCTGCAGAGACCTACGAGGCGGCAAGGCGGCAGTTCTTCGCGGTCGAGCCGCGGCCCCTGCGCCGGCGCAGGGTGCCCCTGCCCTCGCGCGAGGAGCTTCATGACCGCGCTGGTCTTCGCTGACACCAACGTCCTCGTCTATCACCTCGATACCAGGGAACCGCAAAAGCAGAGCCATGCCCGGGCGTGGGTGGAGTTTCTCTGGACGACACGGTCGGGCCGGATCAGCTTCCAGGTGCTCGCGGAGCTGTATGCCACGGTGACCCGCAAGCTCGACCCTGGCCTGGATCGCGAGACGGCGCGGCAGGTGGTGCGGGCGCTCTGGGCGTGGCAGCCGGTGCCACTCAACGAGCGGACGGTCGCCGCCGCCTGGGAGGCTCAGGACCGCTTTGCTCTCTCGTGGTGGGACTCGCTGATTGTGGGTGCCGCCCGGCTTGCTGACTGTCATTTCCTGCTGACCGAAGACCTGCAACACGATCAGGACCTCGACGGCCTGCGGGTCGTGAGCCCCTTCGCGATCAGTCCGGCCGAGCTCGCGCAGCGGGCCTGACCCAGAGCTTGGCGTCCGGGTGCGCGGCGGGGTGGCGGTTGCGACCGGCTGCTCGCCTGCCGGTCGGGTGCCGGTGGCGCGGCCTCGGCTCGTTCAAGCGCCGGGCTGCCAGCCAGGCGGCGCGATCTCGAAGCGGTCGAAGTCGAACGCCGGCGCGACGGTGCAACCGGCCAGCGTCCAATCGCCGCACGAGCGCGCGCTCTGCCAGGCGCCCGCCGGCACGATCGTTTGTGGGCGCTCGCCCCGCGGCAGATCGGCGCCCAGCAGCATGGTCGCCACCTGGCGGCCATCGGCCGAGATCCGCAGCTCGAGCGGCGCTCCGGCGTAGTGATGCCAGACCTCGACGGCGTCCTGGACACGATGCCAGGCCGACCGATCGTCGCGGCGGAGCAGGTAGTAGATCGCGCTGGAGGCCCCCCGCTCGCCGGTGGGCGCCGTGTCGCGAAAGGTCTCGCAAAACCAGCCCCCTTCAGGATGCGGTGCGAGGTCGAGCGCAGCGATCACTTCGTCTGCCGAAAGGCTCGTTTTCATGGCGATCTGCTACCCCGCCTCCCCGCCCCGCTCCAGCGCCTTCCGGTCCCAGTAGCCCAGGTTGGCGGCGGCTTCGTAGGTGGTCTGTAGGAAGTCGAGGAGAGCGCCGTCGGGGTCGGGCTCGGCGCGTAGGGCTTCGTAGGGGAGGATGAACTCGCCCATCTGCTGGTTGAAGGAGGCGCCGGCGGGCTTGACGGGGGCCTCGGCGAAGCCCTCCGGCGTGGGGTAGGCGTAGGCGTAGAAGATGGTCTCCGGCGACTGCGGGCTGCCGGGCCAGAAGCCGGCGCTTGCGACCTCGTGCGAATAGCCTTCTCGCATGACCCGGTCGGCGACGTGGGGGATGCCGCCAGGGTGCTGGGGGGCTGGCCGGCCGGAGAAGCGGCTGGCCGCGAGGTCGAAGCCGCCCCAGAAGAAGTGCACCGGGCTTGCCTTGCCTTCGAAGCGCCCGCGGTAGACCTTGAAGACGCGGTCCACCTGGACCAGCACCTGCCAGAAGCGCTGTGCCGCCTCGGGATCGTAGGTGGCGTGCACGCGGTCTTCCGTGAAGGGCAGCATGTCGTCCGGGATCTCGACGGGCACCGGCCAGATGTGGAGGTCGACGTCCAGCGCCGCTAGGGCCCGCCGGTAGTCCGCGTAGAAGTCGGCGACACTGCGCGTGACCAGCGGCAGTGCCTGCCTCCCGCCATCGCTGACCCGGATGACCAGCTCCTGGGCCAGGAGGTCGAACTCGATGTCGAGCAGGCGGCCGCCGTTGCACGGCATGGCCGAGGTGGTGAGGCCGCGGGCGCTGACGTAGAGCGTGACCTGCCACCAGTGATTCAACATGGGCTCGAGCGCGAGCCGCGTCTTGCCGACGATCTGGGTCCAGCGATGGAGCGTCTGGCGGGTATCGGCCCACTGCGCGTACGGCAGCGCGGGCCAGGTCTCGGTAGGCTGCGTGGACATCCCGGGCCCTCCTCTCCAGCGGCGCGACACTACCCGGGCTCATCACCTGGCGCGGGGCGCGGGCCGAGGTTCGCCGCGCCGCTCGCGGGCGAGCCCCGGAGCGCCATTGTACTGCCCACGCTCTCCACGATCTGCTGCCTCATGCCGCGACTGCCGGCGCCGCGTCTCCCTCCTGCACCTCTTGCACCTCGACGGGCTCGGCGGCGGGCTCGGCGACGAGGCGGGTGCCGAGCGCCTGGGCCTCGACGCTCGGCAGCGAGCAGCTGCGGTCGCGCCCGTCGCGCTTCGCGTGATAGAGGGCCTCGTCGGCGGCCGCCAGCGCCTGCTCCCACGGCGAGGCACC
>DATNKH010000776.1:0-3601 GCA_035603475.1 Thermoanaerobaculia bacterium | reverse complement strand
CCGCAGCTCGCCGCCTTCCTCGCCGAGCAGCGCGGTCAGCTCGTCGCGCACCACCTTGATGACCTGCTGCGCCGGGGTCAGGCTCTCCATCACCTCGGCGCCCAGGGCGCGCTCGCGCACCCTCTCGATGAACGGCTTGACCACCCGCACCTGGACGTCGGCCTCGAGCAGCACCAGGCGGATCTGGCGCATGGCCGCCTGCAGCGCCTCCGGCGTGACCTTGCCTTCGCCGCGCAGCTGGTGGAAGACTTCTTGGAGCTTTCCCTGCAGACCATCGAACATCGCGACACCTCGCCGGCGATCGCGCCGCCTCGGCGGCGGCGGACCGGCCCGGGATGCTACCACTCGCGGCCGCCGCCAGGGGCGGGTCTGAGGCAGGGGGTGACCGGCGAGGCCGGAGCCGCGTAGCGGCCGATGCCATGATCCAAACCTGCTAGCCTCCGGGCAGTCATGCGATCCCGGCGCTCGCCCCGCTCCCGCATCGTCCTCCTGGCTCTCGCCGTCACGGCCGTCGCGCTGCTCGGCGCCGTGGACGCCTTCTGGCTGGAGACGCGCGTGCTGCTGTTCGAGGACTCGGTGCGCCTGCCGCTGATCGCGCCGCGCCTGCGCCTCGTCCACCTCTCGGACCTCCACGTCGCCGGCGACTCGCCCCTGCTGCACCAGCTGCTGCGGCGGGTGGCGGCGGCGCGGCCCGACCTGATCGCGGTGAGCGGCGACCTGATCAGCGACGTGCAGGACCCGCCGGCCCAGGCCCGTCACACCGCCGCCGCGGCGGCCTTCATCTCGCAGCTGCGCCGGCTGGCGCCGCGGGCGCCGATCTATGCCGTGCAGGGCCACAGCGAGTACCAGGGCGAGGTGGTGGTGGCGCTGCGGCGGGCGGGCATCAGCTGGCTCTCCGACGAGGGGCGCCGCGTCGGTCCCGGCGGCAGCCTGCTGCTGCTGGGGCTCAACCAGCAGGTGGGCATCGACCGCCTGGCGCTGGCCGGCAAGCCCCCTTTCCGCGTCATCCGGCAAGCCGGCCAGTGGCTGCACATGGCCCGCCTCGCCTCGCCGGTCCGCAACTTCTACCTGCACTACGATCCCGCTCCACGCGGCCTCGACGACGACACCGGTCCGCTCGCCTGGAGCGGCTACGACGCCCTCTGCGATACGCGCATCGACCGGGAGCAGGCCGGCGCCGGCATCGAGGTGCACAGCCGCTACGTGCTCGGCGAAGACCGCATGATCCGGCTGCGGCGGATGAGCCGCGAGGACGACGGCACCGGCACCTTCTCGCTGCTCCTGCACGGCTCCGCGTTCACCGGCGGCGCCGCCGACCATCTCGACACCGGGGTCGAGCCGCGGCCCGGCCGCTGGTATCGCCTGCGCCTGCGCACCCGCGTCGAGCCGGCCGTGGTGCGGGTGGCGGCCCGCGTCTGGCCCGCCGACCAGCCCGAGCCGGGAGCGTGGCAGGCCTGGGCCGAGGACCGCTCGGCCGATCGCGTCACCGCCGGCACCGTGGGGATCTGGGCCTGGGGCGGCGGGACGGTGCTCTATCGCGGCCTGCAAGTGGTCGACCCGGACGGCAGGCAGCTCCTCGCCGACCCGGTCTCCGGTCCGCAACGCCCGCGCGGCTGGCGCGACGAGGCGCGCGGCACCCGCCTGCAGCTGGCCCTCGCCCGCAGCCCCGAGACGCCGCCGGGCACCCCGCGGCTCGTCCTCTCCCACACTCCCGACGTGGTGCTCGAGGCCTCGCAGCGCGGCATCGAGGCGGTGCTCGCCGGCCACACCCACGGCGGCCAGGTGCGCCTCCCCTTCATCGGCGCTCTCACCACCCGCTCGTCCCTGGGCCCCTACTACGATTACGGCCTGTTCGACTTCGCCGCCGCCAACCAGCGCGGCGTCACCACCCTGTACATCAACCCCGGCATCGGCACCTCGCTGCTGCCGCTGCGCTTCTTCTGTCCTCCTCGCTTCGCCGTCGTCGAGCTGGGCCAGCTCGGCCGCTGACGGGCGCCGTTCCAGCGAGGTTGTGCTACGATGTGTATGGGTGTGTGTATTAATGAGGGGTGGGGTCATGCGAACCAACATCGTGCTCGACGACGACCTGATCGAGGAGGCGACTCGCCTCAGCGGCATCCGGACGAAGAAGGATCTCGTCCATGAAGCCCTGCGTGTCTTCATTGCCGCCAAGAAACGCAAGAGCCTGCTCGATCTCGCGGGCAAGATCGAATTCGCGCCAGGCTACGACTACAAGGCCCTGCGCCAAGACCGCGCGCCGGCCACCATGCAGGACTCCGTGCACGAGCCCCGTTCAGCCACCCGCCGGAGGCGGCGCGCGCGCCCAGACGACCCGGCCTCGGGAACCTCGGAAGCGCCGGACGCCCCGGAGACCCCGGAGACCCCGGAGACCCCGGAGGATGGCGCCGGCGGGTCGGACTCTTGATCGTCGTCGACTCGTCCGTCCTGATCTCCTTCTTGCGCGGCGTGCCGACGCCGGGCGCCGATCGCCTGCGCGAGCTCGAGCTCCTGGGCGAGCCCTTCGCGCTCCCGGTCGCGTGCTGCCAGGAGGTCTTGCAGGGTGCCAGGGACGAGCGCGAATGGCGGCTGCTCGATACCTACCTGTCGTCGCAGTGGCTGCTGGCGCCGGAAGATCCCTGGCTGACCCACCGCGAGGCGGCGCGCATCTATTTCGATTGCCGCCGCCGCGGTGTGACCGTGCGCTCGACCGTCGACTGCCTGATCGCGCAGCTGGTGATCGACCATGCCGCCATCCTGCTGCACGAGGATGCCGACTTCGAGCGGATTCGCGCGGTCCGCCCGCTGCGCACGCTCCGCGAGTAGCCAGCTAGTCCGGACCGCGGCGGCGCTGGCTCCACGAGAGCCAGGCGGGCAGCAGCGTGATGGCGACGAGGGAGGTGCAGAAGGCGCCGAGCACGGCGACCTTGCCGGTCGACTGCAGGGCGGGATAGTGGGAGAAGACGATCGAGCCGAAGCCGACGATGGTGGAGATCGCCGCCGCCGCCACCGCCTTGCCGGTCTCGCGCAGGCCGCTGTCGAAGACTGCCCCGGCTTGGCCCCGGTCCTCGTCGTAGCGATGCATCACGTAGATGCCGTAATCGGTGCCGATGCCGATGATCATCGTGGTGACGAAGATGTTGACGAAGTTCATCGGGATGCCGAACGCCACCATCCCGCCGACCATCAGCGTGATCCCGACCAGCAGCGGCACGAGCGCCAGGAGCGTCGAGCGCAAGCTGCGGAAGTCGATCCACAGGATCGCCGCCACCAGCACCAGGCCGAGCACGCCGGCGATCCACGCGTCGTGCACGACCAGCAGCTTGATGCGCTGGTTGATGACGTTGATGCCCGCCAGCTGGGCCTGCGGACCGAGCGCGGCCGCCAGCCGCGTCACCGCGGGCGGCACCTCCCGGCGCCAGCGGCCGTCGGGCGGCGGATACAGGTAGACGGCGGCCCGCCATCCCCGGGGTTGGCGCTTGAGGTAGCGGTCGAGCAGCAGCTCGGTCTGCGGAGACGGCGCGAAGTCGGCGATGCCGATCGGCCGCGACAGCGACAGCGCGCTCGCCAGCAGGTCCAGGCCGGGCGCGAAAGGCTCCGGCCG
>DATNKH010000775.1:0-15698 GCA_035603475.1 Thermoanaerobaculia bacterium | reverse complement strand
GAACCGAGCCGCCGGGTTGGCCTGCGGCACCGCGAGGTGCCGCCAGGCCGAGCCGAAGGAGTTGCCGCGGTAGAGGTCGGCGCCGGAGGCGGCGTAGACCGTGCCGGAGCTGGCGGCAAGGTGGTCGATGGCGAGGATGCTCAGACCGGCGTCGGACACCTGCCAGGAGGCGCCGCCGTCCGTCGAGCGCGCCAGGCCGCCGCCGCTCGCCGCATAGAGGACGTCCGGAGCGACACCGCCGCGCCCGGCCGCGGGCTCCGAGGCCGGGGCGAGCAGTACCGCGGGGCCGGGGGCCGCGGTGCGCCGCCAGTGCCGCCCGCCATCGAGGCTCTTCCAGACCGCGGGCGGCTGCCCCGGCAGCGCGCCGCCGAGATAGAGGACACCGTGCCGCCCCACCACCACGGTCGTGGCCGCGAAGCCTGCCGGCAGCAGCTGCCAGCTCTCGGCGCCGTCGCGGCTGCGGTAGAGGTCGCCGGTATAGCCGACCACCGCGTACAGGGTGCCGGCGGCCTCGGGATCGACGGCGACCTGGATCACGCCGGGCTGCAGCCCGAATCTCTCGTCCTTGTCGGCGGGCAGGCGGAGCCCATGATTCCTCACCTGCCAGGTGGCGCCGCCGTCGGTGCTCTTCAAGACGCCGGTCGGCTGCGGCGTCGAGACCAGGTTCGAAGGCTGCGGTGACGTCGCGTAGACCGTTCGGGCATTGAACGGGTCGATCGCGATCGAGCTCACCACGGTGCTCTCGATGCCCAGGTCGGCAGCCTCGAAGCTGAGCCCGGCGTCAGTGCTCTTGAAGAGGCCGGACGAGGTCCCGCCGTCGCCGGTCAGCCCGGCGCCGGCGTAGACGATCGTCGGATCCCGCGGATCCACGGCCAGGGCCTGGAGCTCGGACGCGATGACCTCCTGTCCGCCGATCTCGACGGGAATCGGTTGCCAGGTCGAACCGCCGTCGGCGCTGCGGAAGATCCCGTTCTCGGTCGCGGCGAGCACTGCGGGCGGGTCCGTGGGGACGACCACGACGGCGAAGACGAACCCGACCAGGGTAAGGGCCTCGAAGCGGAGCGCGGTCGAGCCGGTGCCGGCGCTCTTGAACAGGCCATCGCCGGCGCTGGCGTACAGCACCTGGGAATCTCCGGGTGTCACGGCCAGCGCCACCACAGGCGCCCCGAACGGCCCCAGCGACGCCCAGCGTCCCGGCGCCGCCGCGGCGGGTGCCGCCCCCATCAGGATCGAGCCGGCCACCGCCAGCAGCGCCCGCGATCGGCGGTCCCGGCGGCGGAGCGCGGTCCCGCGTCCTTCGATGGCTGGCCGAACTGGCTGCGCTCTCATCCTTGACCATCCTTCCTGTGCCTCGGACCCGTCACTCGACTCCCGACCTGCCGATGAGGCGATGGCAGCATAGACCTAGATTGTCTTGGCAATAGTATCGGAGCAATGCCCAGAGTGTCAAGACATGCTGGGGCCTTAAAACGTTCCGTTCTTCTTGCAGCAATATGCTAAGCTGTCTTTATGAGAACGACCTTGGACCTGCCGGATCCATTGATGAAGCGCGCAAAGATCGCGGCGGTGGAGCGGGGTGTGACATTGCGCGAGCTGATCGGAACCGCACTCACGCGGGAGTTGGTGGCAGGGCCGCCGCCGCTAGGGGCGAGGAGACGGGTTCAATTCCCGGTCTTCTCCTCCACGCGGCCGGGCAGCCTCCGTCTGACCAACGCCGACATCGCACGCTCCGAGGCTGCAGAGGATCGGCGGCGGCATGGGCTATCTGGCTGACGTCAACTTCTTGATCGCGCTCCTGCACGCGAGACACTCCCTGTCCGAGCGAGCCGTTGCCTGGCTCGGCCGGCAGGAGCAGGCCGGCAGCATACTTCTCTGCCGTGTCGCGCAGATGGGCGTCCTGCGCATCCTGACCAATCCGACATGGCTGAAGGGAGAGGTGCTGTCCGCGGCGGCGGTCTGGGATGCATGGGACCTGCTACTGACCGATGACCGCTTCACCAGCATCCAGGAACCAGCCGGGATCGAATCGGAGTGGCGCCTGGTGACCCGGGACTTCGCGCCTGGACGCCACGTCGGCACCGACACCTACCTCGCCGCCTTTGCCCGCGCAGGCGGCTACAGTCTGCTCACCTTCGATCGAGGGTTCCACCAGTTCGAGGGTCTCGAGGTCGAGATTCCCGACTGAAAGGCAAGTGCGGCGGGCTCGATGAGCCCTGTGCTCGATGGCGACGCTCTCTTCAATGCATCCATCCATTGCAACGAATTAGGCAAGGTGGACGACGATCTCTCGATGCTGCGCGGAGGAGCGAGCGATGAGCCAGGTAGAAACCGTGCTCGATTTCATGGGCCGCATCAACGAACGTGATGCCGACAAGCTGGCCGAGGCAATGACGGAAGATCACGTGTTCATCGACTCGCTTGGCCAGAGCGTTTGCGGCCGCGAGAAAATACGCGCTGCATGGCGAGGGTACTTCGGTCTCTGCCCGGACTACCGGGTTGCTCACGAGGAGATCCTTCAAGGCGCGAACATGGTGGCTGTATTCGGCACGGCGGGTGGCACCATCGCCTCCGCCGGTACCCTTCCGGCCGAGAACCAATGGCGCACCCCGTCAGCGTGGCTGGCGATCGTGGAAAACGGCTTGGTGAAGGAATGGCGTGTCTACGCCGACAACAAGCCGGTGTACGACATCCTCGCGAGACCCAAGAGCGCGCCTCCGCGATAGGTGGTGGGTCAGGTTCCTCCGCCCCGCCATCCAACGATGACGCCGGAGCGCGCGGCCATGCGACGACCGCCGCGCGGCGCGCGCGAGGATAGACTCCGCGTTCATGGCGGAGCCCAGCTTCCCGGACCTGCGGGCGTTCCTGGCGCAGCTGCGGCGCGATGGCGACCTGGCGGTGGTCGAGGCGCCGGTGGACGCTCGGCTCGAGGCTGCCGAGATTCATCGGCGGGTGATCGCGGCGGGCGGGCCGGCGCTGCTGTTCACGGGCGTGCGGGGCGCGGAGATGCCGCTGGTCACGAATCTCTTCGGCACCCGGCGCCGCGCCGAGCTGGCTTTCGGCAGGCGGCCCTTCCGGCTGGTGCGGCGGCTGGTGGAGCTGGCCGAGACGCTGCTGCCGCCGACGCCGCGTAAGCTGTGGGGCGCTCGCGACCTGGCGCGGGAGGCGCTGCGCATCGGGGTCGATCGCCGGGGGCGGCGGCGGGCCGGCACCGTCATGGAGATGGTCACCCGGGACGTGCGGCTGGATCGCCTGCCGGTGCTCACCACCTGGCCCGAGGACGGCGGCCCCTTCATCACCCTGCCGCTCGTCTACACCGAGCATCCCGCCGCCAAGGGCCACAACCTGGGCATGTACCGCCTGCAGGTCCACGACCCGCGGACGACAGGCATGCATTGGCAGATCGGCAAGGGAGGCGGCTTCCACCACGCTGTGGCCGAAGCGCGGGGCGAGAGCCTGCCGGCCAGCGTCTGGGTGGGCGGGCCGCCGGCGCTGATCCTCGCCGCCATCGCGCCGCTGCCCGAGAACGTGCCCGAGCTGATGCTGGCGTCGCTGATCGCCGGCCGGCGGCTGCCGATGATGCCCGGACCCGGCGGCCACGCGGTGCCGGCGTTCGCCGAGCTGGCGCTGGCCGGCAGGGTGCCCGCCGGCGTGCGGCGCCCGGAGGGCCCGTTCGGCGACCATTATGGCTACTACTCGCTGCGCCATGATTACCCGGTCTTCGAGGTCGAATGGCTGGCCCGCCGCCGCGACGCCATCTACCCGGCGACGGTGGTGGGCAAGCCGCGGCAGGAGGACTTCTTCCTCGGCGACCTGC
This sequence comes from Thermoanaerobaculia bacterium, assembly GCA_035603475.1. GTDB lineage: Bacteria > Acidobacteriota > Thermoanaerobaculia > Multivoradales > UBA5704 > JASLEW01. Next base: position 11,884 of record DATNKH010000775.1, on the reverse strand, counting down.
TGCAGGAGCTGCTGTCGCCGCTGTTCCCGCTGGTGATGCCGGCGGTCGAGGCACTGTGGTCCTACGGCGAGACCGGCTATCACTCGCTGGCAGCGGCGGTGGTCAAGCAGCGCTACCCGCGCGAGGCGATGGCGTCGGCGTTCCGCATCCTCGGCGAGGGGCAGCTGTCGCTCACCAAGTTCCTCCTGGTCACCGACCGCGCCGTGGACCTCAAGGACTTCCGGGCGACGCTCACCCACATTCTCGCGCGCACCCGCCCCGAGACCGACCTGTTCGTCTTCGCGAACCTCTCGATGGACACGCTCGACTACACCGGCCCGCGGGTCAACGAGGGCTCGAAGGGGGTCTGGCTCGGCCTCGGCGATCCGATCCGCGAGCTGCCGCGGGCCTTCGCGAGCGGCGACGTTCCCCAGGGGCTGCGCGAGGCTCTGGTGTTCAGTCCCGGCTGCCTGGTGCTGGGCGGGCCGCCTTTCGCCGAGGAGCCGGGCGCCGCGGCGCGCTTCGCCGCGCACCCGGCCTTCGCCGGCTGGCCGCTGCTGGTGCTGACCGACGAGCCGCGGCGGGCGGCGGCGAGCCCGATCAACTTCCTCTGGACCACCTTCACCCGCTTCGAGCCGGCGGCGGACATCCACGCCGCCGCGACCACGGTGACGCGCAACCACCTCGCCTACCAGCCGCCGGTGCTGATCGACGCGCGGTTGAAGCCGGGCTTCCCGGCCGAGCTGCGCGCCGATCCCGGCACGGCGGCGCTGGTCTCGCGGCGCTGGCGCGAGTACTTCCCCGCCGGTGGAGTCGAGATGGGCGACTCCGACGCGGCGCACCTCGACCGCGTCGACGGCGTGTCCTAGATGCTCGATTGCCCTTGCCTCCCTACCTCCGTTTGGGCGAGGGTTCGCAGTCCTACGCCGCCGCCCTCTAGACTTGGACCCTCGCCCAAACGGAGGTAGGGAGGCAAGGGCAATCGAGCCAGGACACTACCCGGGCGGCCCGGGCGCCCCGGGCGGCGCCGCGGTTGCGCCGGTTCGGCTGTCCGTCGTAGCATCGCCGCCGGTCCCACCGCAGCGACGCGTGCTTCCGGCTTGGAGGGTGCGATGGCCGAGACGAGCCCCGAGAAGTTCCAGCCCTTCGTTCCCGCTTCGCAAGAGATGGCGGAGTTCACGCCCCGGGCGATCGCCCTCGGGGCACTGTTCGGCATCCTGTTCGGCGCCGCCACGGTCTACCTGGCGCTGCGCGCGGGCCTGACGGTGTCGGCCTCGGTGCCGATCGCGGTGCTGTCGATTGCCGTCTTCAAGCGGTTCGGCAAGTCAACGATCCTCGAGAACAACATCGTGCAGACGATCGGCTCCGCCGGCGAGTCGGTGGCGGCCGGCGTCGTGTTCACCGTGCCGGCGCTGCTCTTCCTCGCCTACGGCGTCAATTACTTCAACTACCTGACCATCTTCGTGCTGTCGGCGGTCGGCGGCACGCTCGGGGTGCTGTTCATGATCCCGTTGCGCCGCGCCCTGATCGTCAAGGAGCACGGCAACCTGCCGTACCCGGAGGGCACGGCCTGCGCCGACGTGCTCATCGCCGGCGAGCGCGGCGGCGACCTGGCGAAGCTGGTGTTCGCGGGCGTGGGAGTGGCGCTGCTCTACAAGTTCCTCTACGGCATCCTCGGCCTCTGGAACGAGACCGCGACCTGGTTCCGCACCAAGGCCGCCAGCGTCTTCCCGGACGCCACGCTGCAGAGCGACGTCACGCCCGAGTACCTGGGCCTGGGCTACATCATCGGTCCCAAGATCTCCGGCGAGCTCGCCTCGGGCGGCGTGCTGGCCTGGCTGGCGCTCATCCCGCTCATCTCCTGGCTGGTGCCCGAGCAGCGCCTGGTCAAGGACCTGACCGACCTCGGCTTCTCGGCAGGATGGCGCGCGTCTCACGCCCACGCCGAGTGGATCTACCGGGCCTACATCCGCTACATCGGCGCCGGGGCCGTCGCCTGCGCCGGCGTGGTGACGCTGATCAAGACCCTGCCCACCATCGTCTCGGCTTTCAGCGAGTCGGTGAAATCGCTGCGCGCCGGGAGCGGGGAAGCCAAGAAAGTGCGCACCGAGGACGACCTCAGCATCGGGGTGGTGATCATCGGCTCGCTGGTCCTGGCGCTGATCATCACCGTGCTGCCGCACTTCCCGCATGGCACGTTCCCCGGCTCGCTGCTCATGGGCCTGCTGGTGATTGTCTTCGGGCTCTTCTTCGTCACCGTCTCGAGCCGCATCGTCGGCATCATCGGCACCTCCTCGAACCCGATCTCGGGCATGACGATCGCGACGCTGATGGCGACCTGCCTGGTCTTCGTGCTGGTCGGCAGGACCGGCGACGTCTACCAGTCGGTCGCGCTGTGCGTCGGCGCCCTGGTCTGCATCGCGGCCGCCAACGCCGGCGCGACGTCGCAAGACCTGAAGACCGGCTTCCTGGTCGGCGCGACCCCGCGCCGCCAGCAGATCGGCTTCATCATCGGCGTGCTGGTGTCGACCCTGGTCATCGGCGGCACGCTCTTCCTGCTCGACCAGACCTACCGCGGCGACGAGCTGCACGGCATCGGCGGCCCCAAGCTCGCGGCGCCCCAGGCCACCCTGATGGCCACGATCATCAAGGGCCTGCTGGCCAACAACCTGCCATGGGCCCCCGTCCTGGTCGGCGTCGCCATGGCGTTCATGGCGCAGATGGCCGGGGCGCACGCCCTGTCCTGGGCGGTCGGGGCGTACCTGCCGCTGTCGACCACCTTCCCGATCTGGATCGGCGGCATGGTCAAGGCCCTTGCCGACAAGGTCGCGAACCGCAAGGAGGAGAGCGAGCTCTCCTCGGGGATGCTCTACGCCACCGGCCTGGTGGCGGGCGGCTCGCTCGGCGGCGTGCTGATCGCCCTGGTCGCCTTCTTCGGCGATTCCGTCTTCAAGATGGAGAAGCCGACGCTGCTCGAGAAGATCGACGTCGGCAATCTCATCCCCGCCTACGGCACCTTTAAGAACCACGCCGTCTGGGGCGGCATTCTGTGCGCGGCGGTCTTCGGCGTGCTCTGTTGGCGACTCTTCCGGAACGCACAGAAGACGATCGATACGTAGTTTCGACGGCGCTCACCGCGGCCCCGGCGGTCGCGGTGATCATCGGCATGCGCCCGCCTTTTCTAGTGTCCCGAGCGGGTCACTAACCTGCCGAGGGTTCGTCGTCGTCGGCGGCGGCGTCGAGCAGGCCGTGCTCGCTCAGCCAGGCGCGGTTCAGCTTCGAGAGGTAGCGCTCGCCGGAGTCGGGGAAGAGGGTGACCACCAGGGCGTCGTCGGGAAGGGACTGGGCGACGCGGCGGGCGCCGGCGGCGGCGGCGCCGCCGGAGGAGCCGATGAAGATCGATTCCTTCCTGGCGAGCTCCATCACCGCGTGGTAGGCGGCCTGGTCGTCGACCGCGATCACCTCGTCGATGTACTCCCACCAGACGCAGGCGGGCAGGAAGTCCTCGCCGATGCCGTCGATCAGGTACTGGTGGATCTGCTCGGGCGGCGGCAGCTCGCCGTGCTGCTTGTAGTAGACGTAGACGCTGCCGACGGTGTCGATGCCGATGACGCGCACCGCCGGGTTGCGCTCCTTGAGGAACTTGCCGACGCCGCTGATCGTGCCGCCGGTGCCGACGCCGGCCACCCAGTGGGTGACGCGGCCGTCGGTCTGGCGCCAGATCTCGGGACCGGTCGAGTGGTAGTGCGCCTCGGGGTTGGCCTGGTTGTAGTACTGGTAGGGCAGGTAGGCGCCGGCCTCGTCGCGCAGGCGCTCGGCCACCTTGTAATAGGAGCGTGGATCGTCGGCGGGGACGTTGGTCGGGCACTGGATGACCCGGGCCCCCAGCGCCTCGAGCAGCGCCACCTTCTCCGGCGGGATCTTGTCCGGAGCGGTGCAGATCAGGCGGTAGCCGCGCAGGTTGGCCGCCATCGCCAGGCCGACGCCGGTGTTGCCGGAGGTGGGCTCGACGATGGTGCCCCCGGGCCGCAGCAGGCCGGCGCGCTCGCCGGCCTCGATCATCGCCGTGCCGATCCGGTCCTTGACGCTGCCGCCGGGATTGAAGTACTCGACCTTCGCCGCCAGCGCCGCCCCGGCGGGATGGAACCGGCGCAGCCGGACGAGCGGAGTGTCGCCCAGGGTCTCGAGGATGTGCTCGTGGATCTCCATGGAATGCCGCCGGGACCGCATGGCCGGGCGAAGGAGGCGCGGATGCTAGCACACTCACCGCGACCGTCCGCGCCCGGCGCGATGGTCCGGCGGTCGGTAGTGTCCTGGATTGCCCCTGCCTCTCTTTGGACGAGGGGTCGTGGGGGGGCGGGGGTTCAGTTCTGGTCGGACTCGGCGAGGCGGAAGGTATGCGTCAGGAGCTAACCTTCCCAGTCCCAGAAGAAGTCACGGTTGGTGAGGGCGGCTTCCTCGGGCGGCCTCTCCTCGCCGTCGCCGTCGCCCGGGCTGCCCGCGGGCGGCGCGAGCTCGCCGCGGACGAGGGCGAGCTGCTCCTCGAGGTCGTCGGTCTCCCGCTGCCAGTAGTCGAGAGTGCCGAAGTGCGGCCAGGCGGCGGGGAAGGCCGGGTCGTGCCAGCGACGCGCCAGCCACGCCGCATAGTGGATGACGCGCAGCCCGCGCAGCGGCTCGATCAGGCGCAGGGTCGAGCGGTCGAAGGTCCGGAATTGCTCGTAGCCCTCGAGGAACCGCTCGCGTAGCGCGACCGCCCAGGAGTCGCGGCCGGGCAGCGCCAGCCAGAGGTCCTGGACGGCGGGCCCCACCACCATGTCGTCGAAGTCGAGGACGCGCAGCTGGCCGTCGCGCAGCAGCACGTTGCCGAGATGGAGGTCGCCGTGCAGGCGGTGGATCTGCCCCGGATCGAGCGCGTCGAGCGCCGCCAGGGCGCCGTCGAGCTGGTCGGCGATCGCCAGCGCCGCGTCGAAGTAGCGGTGGCGGAGATGGGCCGGCAGGGTGGCGTGCTCGTCGAGCCAGGCAACGTCCTCGCGGATGAACCGCTCGGGGGTCAGCCGCAGGCGGTGCTCGGCCGGGCGGCGCGCGGCGACGTTGTGCATGCGTCCGACCAGCATGCCGAGCCGCCAGGCCGCGGTGCCGTCCAGCTCGTCGGGCGCCCGGCCGCCGCGGCGGTCGGAGAGCGAGTAGAAGATGTGGTCGATGCGGCGCAGGGTCGAGCCGTCGGGGAACGGCCGCACCGGGCAGACCGGCACCTCGTCCTCGTCGAGCTCGTGCAGGAACTGGTGCTCCTCGAGGATCTGCTCCTCGCTCCACCTCCCCGGCCGGTAGAACTTGGCGACGATCCGCGTGCGGTCCTCGAGCTCGACCTCGTAGACCCGGTTCTCGAACGAGTTCAGGGGGTAGCAGACGGGGTTGCAGTGCAGGCCGGCAGCCTCGACGGCGGCCAGCACCTTCTCCGGCGTCAGGGAGAGGAACAGGTCCGTCGCCGGCTCGACCTCCATGCCGCCAATGTAGCATGGGGACCATGCGCATCCTCGATCAGCAGATCATGAACCGCGTCTTCGAGGTCACCGACGAGGTGCCCGTCGACCGCGAATCCCTGCAGGTGGCCCTGGTCCTCGAAGGAGAAGGCAAGATCGAGCGCACCCCCGCCGGCAAGCTGGCCATCACCCTCCCCGACACCGACGACCTGGAGCCCTTCCTGAACCACCTGGCCGAGCGCCTGAGGGCAGAGTAGGCCAAAGCACCGCCTTCCCTGATCCAACCGGCGAGAACGCTTCTCGGAGAGTTTTGCAGACGGAGGGGAGGAGGCAAGGGGCGCCGTAGGCGAAGCTCCTCCCCCGCCGACCTTGGGGCGAGCCACCGCAGCCCACAGCCGTCTCGATGAACACCCTCGCCCCAAGGGAGGCGGAGGGAGGAGCTTCGCCTACGGCGCCCCGGTCGGAGGGAGATTCCCCGGAGTCCCCGGAGTCACGCGTTCTTCGCCCGAGTAGACGTTGAAGCGGCCGTCGCGCAGGAAGCCGATGAGGGTCAGATCGAGCTCGCGGGCGAGCTCGACCGCGAGGCTGCTCGGCGCTCCCACGGCGGCGAGCACCGGGATGCCGGCGGCGAGGGCCTTCTGCACCAGCTCGAAGCTGGCGCGGCCGCTGACCAGCAACACCCGGTCCGAGGCCGGCAGCGCGCCGTCCAGCAGCAGTGTGCCGATCACCTTGTCGAGGGCGTTGTGGCGGCCGACGTCCTCGTGCAGCAGCAGCAGGCGGCCGGCGGCGTCGAAGAGACCGGCCGCGTGCAGACCGCCGGTGCGCGAGAAGACCGGCTGCGCCCGGCGCAGGGTCTCGGGCAGGCCGGTCAGCACCGCGGGCGCGATCCGCTCGCGCCCCAACGGCCTTGCCGGGCAGACGGCGCGCACCAGGTCGATCGAGGTCTTGCCGCAGACCCCGCAGCTCGAGGTGGTGTAGACGTTGCGGCTGAAGCGCAGCGGATCGAAGGGCACGTCCGGCCGGAGGTGGACCTCGACGACGTTCGGCTCGTCCGCCTCCTGGCAGTAGGCGATGCTCCAGATCGCCTCCCGTGACGCGACGATCCCCTCGCTCAAGAAGAAGCCGGCCGTGAGCTCGAAGTCGTGCCCCGGGGTGCGCATGGTCACGGCCACGCCGTGGCGCACTCGCCGCCCACCCTCCTCGGCCGTGACCCGCATCTCGAGCGGCTCCTCGGCGGCGAGCAGGTCCGCGCGCCGCTCGATCTTGCCGGCCTCGTGCGCCACGACCGTTACCCGCACGGCCGTACCCGCCGCTCCGGCGGCACTTGCCGCGCCTGCCGCGCCTACCGTGCCGGCCGCGCCGACGCCACCGGCCGCGGTTGCCGCTGGCCCTGCCGTTCGCTCGCTCGAGGAGCGCTGCCCCGCCATACGGCAAGGCTAGCACGCGGTGCCGCGGCTTCGGCATCAGGGCCCTGCGCGACCGACCGGCCGGCGGCGTGGCGGCGCCGCGGGTCCCGGCCGGCCATCGTGCCGGCTTCCCCGCCTCCTTGGTTTTAGCCTCTGCGCGCGATCGGCGGAGCGCACTCCGGGCAGGTGTAGAACGCCGGGATCGAGTAGTGCCCGCCGAGGACGTCCTCCAACCGGCCGCGCTGGAGCGCGGTCAGCGTCTCGACGCGGAGTGAGAGCTTCTTCAGGTGGGTGGCTTTCTTCTTCATGGACCTTTCTCCTCTGGTTGTTTGCCCTCCAAGAGAGAGAGTGAGCCCTGGCCGGAGAAGGGATCCTCGGCGGGGACCAGTCGCGGCCTCCCGGGGGACCGCATCGGCAACGCTCCGTGACCCGCCACAACCCGCCGCACGTCTGCCGCCTGCCCGCTGCCTGCCGGTCGCCGCTGTCGCCGCTGGTAGTGCTCTATCAGTGTGTTGCTGGCCCCGCCTGTTCAGAACTCCTGTAGCTTCTTCTGCTTAGAGGGGAGGGAGCGTCCCTCCCCAACCCAAGAAGCGGCCCCGGCGCAGGGAGTGCACCCGACGCCAGGGCCTGACCCAGCACGGGAGACTACCCCATGCCGAGCTACGCCAATGGTACCCCGCCGCCCTGGACCGAAGGCGAATCGTTCAGGGAGACCACGCTGCACCTCATCGACGATCCGGCCGACAGGGAGGCGTTCCGCCACGCCGGCCGGGTGCTCTACGACCTGGCGGTCGAGGGGACGCGCGAGGTCGGAACGACCCCCGGCGACCCGTCCATCACCCGCGCCGAGCTGCGGGCCGTGGCCGCCGATCTCCGCTACGCCGGCGGCTACCTCCGCTCCATCCGCCGCTCGGCCGAGGAGTGCTCCCTGGACGCCGCGGAGGAGGCGCTGGCGCTCTTCGCCGGCCGACTGGCCCGGCGGCTCGACACCCTGGTCGACAAGATCGACCGGAGGCTGTCATGAGGCGGAAGAATCCCGAGGACGCGCGCATCATCGGGCTGGCGCTCCGGAGGCTGCGCTGGGACGCCGGCCTGACCCTGACGCAGCTATCGGAGGCGTCGCGGTCTACGCCGTCCAGCCTCAGCCGGTACGAGCAGGGCCACCAGATGCCGCGCCTGGACACCATCCGCCGCATCGTCGCGAGCCTGGATCTGACCCTGGCCGACCTGTACCGCGCGCAGCAGGCCGTGACGTACCCACCGGGCCGGGAGACGGGCGAAGAGGACGGCACCCTGCCCCCGGACACCAAGGCGCCGCTGGTGTCCCGCAAGGATGCCCTGCGGCTGGCCCAGGAAGCCGGCAAGGCGGTCGCCCACTGCTGCCTCGCCTTCATGGAGATCCAGGCCGGCGGCTGGGAGGACGCGCGCCATGGTGAGTAGCCAACGCATCTCCCGCCAGGTCGGCGCCACCGTCCGGCGCCTGCGTTCTCAGCGAGGCCAAGCGCAGCGGCAGGTCGCTCGCCTGGCTGGCATCCCCAGGACCGCTCTCTCGGCCGTCGAGCGCGGCCAGCGGCTTCCTACCGCCCCGGTCCTGGCAAGCCTGCTCGCGGCTCTCGGCTGCTCGGAGGACGACTTCTCGCGCCACTTCGGCCCCTTCGGGGAGGTCGAGTCCATCCGGCGCCGGGGAGTCCTGTAGCGCGCGGTGACCAGAGGCGGCCGGCGCGTAGCAGCACCGGCCGCCTCACTGCCTCCATGGCGCGAATCAAGGTCCACAGCTTCACCGTCCACGCGAGCAAGGAGCAGGCTAGGCGGTGGGCGCGCGTGGCCCGCCACCTGCACTGCCGCTCCGTCTCGGCGTGGCTGGAAGAGTTGGCGGATGAGCAGAGCCGGCGGGTGGAAGAGACGATGCCACCCCTTACGTTCCGAGATTGATCCTCTTTCCCATCTCCAGAAGCTTGAGGATGCGCGCCTGCACGTGGCGCTCGTCTATCTCGTCTAGGCGCGGGTACTCTGGCGATTCTGACTGCCGGAGAGGAGCGTTTCCTTCCTCTTCAATGTCTACCCTTACCCTGTTCCTGTCACGATCGGTTCGGTAGGTAAGCCGGCATTGATTGGGTCGGCCCAGGCGAACCGAGAGGATTATCCATGCCGCCATGTCCGTGCAGTCGCTCGATAGCGTTGCGGTGCCGGTGCTCCTGGCTTCGGCTCTGTGCATGGCCGGCATAATAATGTTATGAATCGCATCTCTAAAGCCCGACAGTAATTCTCGCTCCTTGTCGCCGATCACCCCTTGCAGCACATCTTGAGCTCTAGCGTGCTTATCGAATTGGCGGAATTGCCTGTCAAGTTTATCCTCAAACGAACCGTTGTCATCACTCATCAGTTGGCCCCCTGGCGCATCCAGTTTCCCCACCAAGACCGAGAATTGCCACACGGGGAGATCATACCCCACCCACAGCCACCTTTTGCGCTGCTCCTGCCGCCCGCGGGCATGGTCGAATCCCTCCTGCCCCCTTCGCGGTAGAATCCCCCGTGCAGGCGCGGCTAGGTTTGGCCGCCGAAAGCCGGTCGCCCCGTAGATCGGCCCGCCGCGCCGCCTTTCTCCTTTTACGGATTGCACCTGACGGGAGGTGCATGGCGAAGTCCCCGAAATACACCCTCTCGCGCATTCTCGCTGCCTGCCGGGCGTTCGGCATCCCGGAGGAACAGCTAGCCCGCTTTGAGGCGCTTCTGAAGCAAACAACCGGGCCTATCGGGCGCCCCCGGACTCCGCCGGCCGAGCTTGAGCGCCGAAGGAAGGCAGCCCGGCGCAAGATCAAGAAGCTCATGCGCGATCTCGTGGAGCAACTAGAGCTTAGGCGGCATAAGTAGGCCCCCTTTCCGCATCGCTCGTGAATGAAAGGGGCCTACTTAATGCACCTCGGCGCAAGGGGAAGCGTCCCTCCTTTCGACATTGCAGACAACCGAAAGTAGGCCACCTAACTCATTGATTCTTCTGTACTTAGGGCTTGACATGCAGGATGTGCAGCGGCTTTACGGGCCAGCCGGCCCCGGAGCCTCATACCGCGCGGCCTGGCTGACCTCGCGGCGGGCGGCGCGCACCAGCCGCTCCCTGATCCAGGCTGAGATGCTGATCCCCGCCAGGCTGGCCGCCTGGCGGATCAGCTGCTCCTGGTCGGGGAACATGCGGAGGCGCAGGGAGACGGATTGGGTCTGCTCGGCCTTGGGTCTAGCCATGCCGTTATCGTAGGCCGAAAAACACCCCGCCGTCAAGAGCGAAGATTTCCTGATTCCCCTCTTGACTTGCGGGGTTATTTGCCCTACAATAATTCCAGGATCGAGGGAGGACAAGAGACACCCTAAAACCAAGCGGCCCCGACAAGAGCGTCAACTCTCGCCGGGGCCAGAATCCGCCAGCCGAAGCCAACGGACCCCACACCCCGATTATGGCACGGCACGGCGGGCTGAAAGAGAGCCGCCATGGTCTGCCACCTCTGTCAAGCCGAGAACGCCAAGAAGTTTGGCCGCACCCGCGACGGGCGCCAGCGCTTCCGCTGCCGTACTTGCCGCCGCACCTTCAGCGAGCGCCGCACCCGCACCCTGCCGGCCGCGATGCGTATCTCGCCGGAGAAGGCCGAGCTGATCCTGATGCTCCTCTGCGAGGGGAGCGGCATCCGCAGCATCGGCCGGACGACGGGCGCCCACCAGGTTACGATCCTCAAGCTCCTAGCCGAGGTCGGCGCCGGCTGCGAGCGGTTGCTCACCGAGTCCATCAAGGACGTTCCGGTCCGCGACGTGCAGGCGGATGAGGTCTGGGGATACGTCCGCTGCAAGGAGGGGACGAAGACCCGCAAGAACATCCAGGACCCGGAGGCGGGGGACGCCTACTGCTTCATCGGCCTGGAGCGGCACTCCAAGCTGGTGCTTGCATGGCACCTTGGCCGGCGGAACACCTGGGACACGCACGACTTCATGGAGAAGCTGAGCGCGGCCACGGCCGGCCGGTTCCAGCTGACCACGGATGGGCTGACCTACCCCGATGCAGTCGAGTACAACTTTGGCTCGCGCGTTGACTTCGCGCAGTTGGTCAAGGAGTTTGGCGCGGAGGGCGGAGAGGAACAGAGACGCTACGCCCCGCCGCGCCTCATAGGCGCCGAGAAGATCGCTGTTGCCGGCGACCCGGACGAAGCGCGGATCTGCACGTCACATATCGAACGCTCTAACTGGACGCTGCGCGGCCACCTTCGCCGGATGACGCGGTTGAGCAACGGGTTCAGCCGCAAGCGGTCGAACCTGCGCGCGGCGCTGGCGCTCTATTTTGCCTATTACAACTTCTGCCGGATGCACAAGAGCATCCGCATGACTCCGGCGATGGCGGCCGGGATCACTCGGAAGCCGTGGACGATGGCTGATCTGCTGGCGGCGGCTCAGGCGGCATAATCGACGCCCTAACGCCACCGTGAGGGTCACCGCTAACAAGGATCGTGCGGCGAATGGGTGCCGGCCTGGGCTTCGCTAACCATGCACTGCCGGGTGGTTCGCTCAGAGCGAGCGTGACCTCAAGTGTCACCACTGGACCCGGCTCTCCCCAATGCCAGCGGAAGAAGTCCACCTTCTGAGGGTCCGCCTCTGTGGTGCGCTCCCATATTATCAACTCGAACAAGCGGAAGTTAAGAGACCTCTCCTCAAGGGTCACGCAACTGGCGAGAAGGAGAGAATCATCCGAGCCATTGCGTAGCACCCGCGTCAAAGTTGAGACGCTTCTCCAGGGAAGCTGATATCTCTGGTCACGGAGCGGATTGGGTGCGCTTTGCACGGCAGCCACAACCAAAGCGCTCGCCTCTACCTGGGCCGGACCACCCTTGTTGCATACTACCAGCCATGGTGCGTCGTGACGCAGACGGAGGATGGCCGAAGAGGCCGGCGTCTGCACGCTGCGTGTCTCCAGCGGGTGCAAGTCCCGCCTCGGTAAGCGCCGGTGCGCCGAGTAGCAGGCCCCAGGCGAGCGGGGGAGACCCC
>DATNKH010000774.1:0-5123 GCA_035603475.1 Thermoanaerobaculia bacterium | reverse complement strand
GGCGCCGACGAGGCGCCCACCACCCAGCAGCAAGCCGGTTTCGCCGAGCTCGAGCGGCGCCTCGGCGGCGCGCTGGCGGCCTGGGACGAGCTGCGCCACCGGGGCCTCGAGCGGCTCAACGATCGGTTGCGGCGCGCGGGGGTGGCGACGGTGGCGGTGGAGTAGGGGAGCGCGGGCTTCTACGACGTCTACGACGTGGAGGGGCTTGACACATAGACACCTCCGAGGTACCCTAAAGAACAGTAGAAACTTTGCCCGACACTTCCATCTTCCACTTTGCCTAGCCTCTCCCGTCCGGGAGAGGCTATTTTGCGTGCCCTACAAGTAGCCGAGTTCCTGCGCCTTTGTCTCGTCGAGCTGTGCTTGTATCGCCTTGCCCGTGGGTGAAGCAGAGGTGACGAGAACTCCCTCCTTCACCAGTTCTGCGATCGAATCCCGCTTCTCCTTCGCGGTACCGGGAATGCCCTGCCGCGAGTCCTGGGACCATTGATCAATGATCTTGAGACTCCAATAAGTCAAGGGCGCTGGTCCGCGCTTGACCATGGCTACAAGAGCTTTCTTTAGGACGGCTCTGTCAATGGGGGTCCAAGCCGCCACCTCGACAGGATCAGGAGGCTCGCCAGCCGCAGTAATCAGGTCGTTCGCGATGGAGCCTGGCACGCCGGCAATGACGACCCGCTGACCGAAGCGATTCCGCAGGTGCGTGACGAGCTTGACATAGTCAGCATCGCCAGTTACCAACAAGAAAACCTTTGAGTTCCGATTCTTGTCAGCCTCGAGAGCCTCGATCATTGCGTCGAGTGCCAGGACCATGTCAGCGGCATTCTTGATGCGCTCGACTTGTCTGCCCCCTTTGGAGCGAGTGCTTCGCTTGACGGGTATGTTGATCGCTTCAACGCCTGCTACTTGCAGTCGCCTAATGATTTCAGGTGGATGTTCAGTGAAATCGGCGTACGCCCTCATGATGGAGGGGCGCCCGTACTTCTTCGCCTTCTCAACCAGCGCCATGATGTTCGGTTCTTGGCCATAATTATTGAGGAGACCATACCGAAGGTTCTCGAAGTCAATGAAGACGGCAACCTCGTCAGGCATCCAGGACGCTCCTCCATCTACGGTCAACCCATCCAGCCGAGCCAGGCCACGAGGATCTCGCCCAGGCGCCGTACTGGACCTCGCTTGGAGATGGCGCCACAGCCGACCGCTGCCGCTGAGATGGCGTTCAGGCCGGCCGCCGCTACCGAGGGGAGTCCGGGGTCCACTTCGGCGATCACCTCGCCGGTGGTCTCGGCGGCGGAGCGGATCGCCGTGGCGGCGCAGAGATCCGGTGATGGCAAGGTAGCTGAGCCGTTGCTGCCGGCCGCTGCTGTTGCATCCGGCGCGGTCTCTGTCGATCTCTCGAGGTCCGGATCGTAGGGGCGGTACCAGCCGAGGAATCGGGCGTGGGGGTTCACTTCCGCGCTCCAGGTCAGCTCGTGCAGCGCCTGGCGCGGGACATCGAGGCGCAGCGGCCGGTAGCTCAGGATGCCCGTCCGCCGCGAGGCAAGGTCGTCCAGGAGCTGCATGCGCTCTTCCATCATCGGGAAGGCTCCCTGGAGAGCCCTGCAGGCCGTGCACTCGGCGGCCCAGTAGGCATATCCGGCCGTCTTGCTGTAGCGCCAACGGATCACCGTCAGCTGGCGGTCGCCGTTGGCGCGCCAGGCCACCACCGCCGCCGAGAGGATGGGAATGATCGGGTCCGGGATTCGGGCCAGCTCCAGGAGGGACTGGTAGTAGGTCCAATCGCAGCGCGACCAGTCGGCGACGTCGCGGTCCGGGAAGACGATGCCAGTCACGATGTCGAGCGGCAAGTGACAGCGCCAACAAAAGTCTTTCATGATCTCGACGCCAACCGTCTGCACGCCCTCCCAAGGGCCGTCGTAAGAGAGATGGCCCGACCAGAGGTCACGGATGACGCCGGACAGCGGTTCCGCCCCGACCCTGGTGGGCTCCGCAAGGTACTCTCCGGCACTGCCGTCGTCTCCGCCACCGTTGCCCGAGAGGCTGCCATCGTGGCCGACGGTGCCGCCATTGGTGCCATCGGCATGAATGCCGCCGGCATCGGCGCCGTCGTCGACGTCGTCGGCCTCCGCGGAGAAGCAGGGCAGGCAGAGGAACCGCGGGTGGGGGAAGTCGAGGTGCTCTCGGACCCAGCCATCCGGATCGCTCTCGTGCTCGAAGAGGAGCAGGACAGTGCCGCCGCGGCCAAGGACGTGGTCGACGAGCGCTATCAGGTCGGCCTCGACGGCCGCGGTCCTGCCGGGGAAGGGCGGGACGGTGATCGCGACGAGGTACGGCCTGGGGCCGTTGTCGTGGGCGAGCCGGAACGCGTGCCGGGCCTGGATGCTGCCGCGGACCGGCAGCCAATGCCGGGGCAGGCGCGGCCATCCGTCGGGCAGGGCGCGATCGACGGCCGCATCGATGGCGGCCAGGAAGCGGCGATGCATCTGGGCCTCCTCGGTGGAACGGGGCGGCCTGGCGTGGCGAGCCCTTCATTGATTTAGACGGAAAATGGGTGGCGAAGCTGCGCAACTCGGTGCGCCGCGGCGCGTATGGGAGGGCTGGCAACCCGGTGTGTGCGGCCACCAGCCGTGACTGCGGCTGATCGGCCCTGCCGAGGGAGGAGACGGCGATGACGAAGCGATGGAGTACGACTTTGCTGGTTCTGGCGGTCCTCGCGTCGTTGCCGGCGATGGCCTTGGCGCCGCCGCCGTCGCCGCCGTCGCCGCCGGCCCCGGCCTCGCCGGCCCCGGCCCCGGCCCCGCCGCCGCCGCCGCCGCAAGTTCAGCCAGTACCGGCGCAGCCCCCGGCTCCGGCTTCTGCGGAGAAGGAGAAGGAGAAGGGGAAGGAGGAAGCCGCCGTCACCGCCCCGGTGGACCTCGTCTGGGGGTTCAAGATCCCGCTGCGCGACGGGGTCAAGCTGAACGGCACGGTGGTCAAGCCCGCGGGGCAGCGCGAGCCGCTGCCGGTCATCTTCACGTTGACCCCTTACATCGCCGACAGCTACCTGGACCGCGCGATGTACTTCGCGCGCCACGGCTACGTGTTCGTGCTGGTGGACGTGCGCGGCCGCGGCAACTCGGGCGGCAGCTTCGAGCCGTTCGCCAACGAGGGGCGCGACGGCCACGACGTGGTCGAATTCCTGGCGGCGCAGGCGTGGTCGAACGGCAAGGTGACGATGTGGGGCGGTTCCTATGCCGGCTTCGACCAGTGGGCGACGCTCAAGGAGGCGCCGCCGCACCTCGCCACCATCGTGCCGGCGGCGTCGGCGCACGCCGGGGTCGACTTCCCCTTCTTCAACAACATCTTCTACTCCTACGACATGCAGTGGCTGACCTTCACCGGCGGCGTGACGCCGAACGCCCGGCTGTTCGGCGACGCCCCGTTCTGGACGCAGAAGTTCCTCGACCTGTACCGGAGCCAGGCGCCGTTCAGCACGCTCGATCGGGTCGTCGGCAATCCGAGCCCGGTGTTCCAGAAGTGGCTGGCGCACCCGAGCGCGGATGGGTACTGGCTCGCGATGTCACCGTCTGCCGAGCAGTTCCGGCGGATGGAGGTGCCGATCCTGACGATCACCGGCGACTACGACGGCGACCAGCCGGGAGCGATGGCCTACTACCTTGACTTCATGCGTTACGCCAGCCCCGCCGCGCGCCAGCGTCACTACCTCGTCATCGGCCCCTGGGACCATCCCGGAACCCGCACCCCCGCCAAGCAGGTGGGCGGGCTCGAGTTCGGCGACGCCAGCATGCTCGACATGAACCGGCTGCACCGGGAGTGGTACGACTGGACGCTGAAGGGCGGTCCACGGCCGGAGTTCCTCAAGCAGCGCGTCGCCTACTACGTGGTCGGACCGGGAGCCGAGACCTGGAAGTACGCCGACGACCTGGACGCCATCGCCCGCGAGCGCCGCACCCTGTACCTCGGGTCGACGGGCGTGGAAGCGGCCGGCGCCTTTCACTCCGGGACGCTCGCGGCCGCGCCGCCGGCGGCGGGAACGGCGGCAGATCACTGGGTCTACGATCCCCGCGACCTGCGCCCGGGCGTGCTCGAGGAGCACCCGAGTGAGCACAACCTCACCGACGAGACGCAGGCGCTGAACCTCTTCGGCAGCGGCGTCGTCTATCACAGCGAGCCTTTTCCCGAGGCGACCGAGGTCTCGGGGTACGTCAAGCTCAGCGTCTGGCTGTCGCTCGACGTCCCCGACACCGACCTGCAGGCCACCCTCTACGAGATCCTGCCCGACGGCAGGAGCGTGAACCTGACCGGCGACCTGATGCGCGCCCGCTACCGCCACTCGCTCGAGCGCGAGGAGCTGGTCACCCCCGGCCGCGTCGAGCGCTACGACTTCACGCGCTTCACCTGGTTCTCGCGGCGGGTCTCGCAGGGCAGCCGGCTGCGGCTGGTCGTCAGCTCGCTCAACACCAGCCAGCTCGAGAAGAACTACAACAGCGGTAAGCCGGTGGCGGCCGAGTCGGGCGCCGACGCGCGAGTCGCCCACGTCACGCTCTATCACGACGCCGAGCGGCCCAGCGCGCTGGAGATCCCGATCGGGCGGTAGCCACTTCTTGCTTCAGGTCGGCGACCCGGCCGAACCTTCCCCATCGATGCGCAGCACGATCTTGCCCATCGGGTGACCGGCCTGGCTGGCGGCGTGGGCGTCGCGGACCTCGTCGAGCGCGTAGACGCGATCGATCGCCGGCCGCAGGCGGCCCTCCGCGACGAGGTCCGCCAGGGCCGCCAGGTCGTCGCCGCGCGGGCGAGTGTGGAGGACGGCGGCGCGGCGCGCGCCGTGCCGGTCGATCAGGCGGGAGAGAGCGGCACGGAGCTGGGCGATGAAGATCGCCGGACCGGGCCGGGTGGTGACGTAGATGCCGCCCGGCACCAGGGCGGGCTCGCAGGCGTCGAAGCCGTAGGCGCCGGCGGCGTCGAAGATGGCCTCGTAGTCATCCGGGCCGCCACCGGGATTGTCCAGGGCGATGAAGTCCTCCCGGGTGTAGTCGACGGCGCGCTCGGCCCCGAGGCGGCGGACGAAGTCCTGGTGGCCGGGGCCGGCCACGGCGGTGACGCGGGCGTCGAAAGCGGCG
>DATNKH010000773.1:0-5906 GCA_035603475.1 Thermoanaerobaculia bacterium | reverse complement strand
AGCCGTCGAGGCGGCGGCGCCGGCGCCGGCGATCGTGGATGCCATGCCCCGCCTCGACCTCGGCAGCGCCGGCCTGGTGCTCGCCCTGGCGCTGCTCAGCAGCCTGGTCTGCGGGGTGGGTCCGGCGCTGCAAGCCGCCCGTCCGGGCCATGACACGGTCCGGCAAAGCGCGCGCCTGACCACCCGGCGCGAGCGGCGGGTCCGCGATGGGCTGGTGGTGGCGGAGCTGGCGCTGGCGACCACCCTGCTGGTGGCGGCCGGGTTGCTGCTCGAGAGCTATCTCCGCCTCGACCGCAGCGATCCCGGGTTCGATGCCGACCACGTGCTCAGCCTGCGCCTGGCGCTCAACGGCGACCGCTACCAGCCGGAGGCGCGGCGGGCGCTGCTGCGCCGGCTCGAAGAGCGCCTCGCGGCGCTGCCCGAGGTGGCGGCGGCAGGGTTCGTCAGCACCGCGCCGCTCGCCGCCGAGCGGCCCACGGAGCCGTTCACCCTCGAGCCGCTGCCGGCCGCCCGGCGCGAGTTCCTGGCTGCCGAATGGCGGGTGGTGACGCCGGGGTTCTTCCGCGCCCTGGGCCTGCGACGCGTCGCCGGCCGCCTGCTGGGTCCGGCCGACCGCGACCCCCGGCGGCCGGTGACGGTGATCGACTCGACGTTCGCCCGGCGCGCCTGGGGTGGCGCCGATCCGCTCGGGAAGCGCTTGCGCTGGCCGACCGGAGGGCGCGAGCTGACGGTCGTCGGGGTGGTCGGCGGGCTGCGCGACATCGATCTCGAGGCCGGTCCGCGCCCGGTGATGTTCCTGCCGTACGAGCAGGTGCCCTGGCGGGCGATGGCCCTGGTGCTGCGGCCGGCTGCCGACACCGGGACCCGGCACGCGGCCGCGCTCGCCGCCCTCGCCGCCGACGTACGCCGGCAGATCGCCGCGCTGGCGCCCGGCCTTCCGATCTCGCGCGTGCGCTGGTTGGAAGTGGCCCGCCGCCAGGAGGTGGCCGGACCGCGGCTGGGGACCTGGCTGCTGGCACTGTTCGCCGCCGCGGCGCTCGGCCTGGCGGTCAGCGGCGTCTATGCCACGGCCGCCGCGGCGGTAGCCCAGGGCACGCCTGAGATCGCCCTGCGCCAGGCCCTCGGCGCGGCCCGCCGCGACGTGTGGCGGCTGGTCCTGGGCCGCGGCGCGAGGCTGACCCTGCTCGGGCTGGCTCTCGGGGTGGCGGGCGCCCTGCTGTTCAGCCAGCTCCTTGCCGGCCTCCTCTACGAGATCCCCGCCACCAGCGCCGCGGCCTACGCCGCCGGGGCCCTGCTGCTGGCCGCCGTGGCGATGCTCGCAAGTGTCTTCCCCGCCCGCCGCGCCACCCGCGTCTCGCCGGTCCTGGCGCTGCGCCGGGAGTAGGACGGCCTCATTCCCAGACCGACGCCGACACCTCCGGCGGCATGCCGTCCGCCGCGGCGAGGCGGCCGAGGTGTCGCACCAGGTCCGCGAGCAGCGCCAGGTAGTCGCCGAGCTCCTCGCGCACCACTTCGTCGGTCGGCCGGCTGCTGAGCTGGCGCAGCACGTTGATCGGTTCCAGGCGGGAGGGCTCGATCCCCAGCGTCTCGGCGGCCAGCCGCACCAGGTCGGAGCGGGTGGCGGGCCGCTCGCGCCGCTCGCCGGCCTGCGCGTGCAGCACCGTCTCGAGGATCGCGACCAGCCGCGGCAGGCTCTGGACGATCCCCGCCCAGAGCAGGTCGGGATCGGTGCCGCGGTCGAGGATGCGATGGCGCAGCCGGATCTCGAGGTTCTCGAGCTCCTGCAGGGCCGCGAAGCGCAGCCCGCGCGGCGCGATCTCCAGGCGATCGAGGTGGACGTCGCCGTAGAGCAGGCGGTGGGTGAGGCGCATCTCGAGCAGGCGGGCGGGGAAGAGCTGGGCGTCGACCCGCAGCTCGGCGGGCGTGGCGACGAACGACGACACCTGCGATTGGCGCTGTGCCGAGGTCAGCACCGGCGCCAGCGGCAGCAGCGCCTGCAGGGTGGCGTTGGCCACCACCACGAGGATGTTGACCTCCGCCGCGCCGCTGCCCGAGGCGTGGCGGCTCTTGGCCGGCGCGCCGTAGGTCGCCACCCCGAGCAGGTTGTCCTCGGCGGCCTCGCGCAGCCGGTGCACCATCCGCGCCAGGCTGCGCTCGAGCGTCGCTTCAGGGGAAAGGCTCGTCTTGGGCATAGCGTTCTTCCAGGAGCAGCAACTGTCCACGATGTTAGCAGTTGCGGCGCCGCCCGCCCGGAAGTGGGTGCCGAAGCGGTGGGATAGAGTTCGAGGGTGCCCGCATCCAGACATCCTTCCGGGGGCCCCGGCGGTCCCGGCGGTGCCGGTGGAGGCGACGGCACCGGCGAGTCCCCGCACCCGGGCGGATCCCCGCCGGCCACGCCGCCGCCGGAGCTCCTGCTCGACGGCCCGGCGGACGCTCCGACCCTGGTCCTCGCGCACGGCGCCGGCGCGCCGATGGACTCGCCGTTCCTCGCCATCATGGCTGCCGGGCTGGCCGAGCGCGGAGTGCGGGTGGCGCGCTTCGAGTTCTCCTACATGCGGGCGCGGCGCGAGGGCGGCGGCCGCAAGGCTCCCGACCGCGAGCCCGAGTTGCGCCGCGCCTGGCTGGCGGCGATTGCCGCGATCGGCGCGACCGGCGCGACCGGAACGAGCGGCGCGAGCGATACCGAGGGCGGCGGCCGGCGCCTGTGGATCGGTGGCAAGTCGATGGGAGGACGGATTGCCAGCATGATCGCCGACCAGGCCGGCGTGCGCGGTCTCGTCTGCCTCGGCTACCCCTTCCGCCCCCCCGGCGCCGACCCTGCCGTGGCGGCGAGGCGCACGGCCCACCTGCAGGACCTGCGCACCCCCACGCTGATCGTCCAGGGCACGCGCGACACCTTCGGGGGCCCCGACGAGGTCGCCGGCTACACCCTCTCGCCGCACATCCGGGTGCACTGGATCGAGGACGGCGATCACTCCTTGAAGCCGCGCAAGTCCTCCGGCCGCACCGAGGCGCAGAACCTGGCCGAGGCGATGGACGCCGTGGCGGCCTTCGTCCGCGCCGAATAGGAGCTCCCATCGCCCGCAGGCGAGGGGGGGCCGCCAGTCGGCGGCGGGCGGTGCCAACTAGGACGGATCGAGCGCTGGAGCCGGCGACGGCGCCTTGGCGGGCAGCGACACTCGCTCGTAGTCGTTGAGCAGCCCCACGTCGATACGCAAGGTGCCCGACGCGTCGAGGGGCTTGTAGATGTTCTTGAAGGAGGCCCCCCAGACGATCTCCTGGGGCTTGTAGGACGAGCGCGTGTGCACGGTCTGCGACCACGTCTCGTCGAAGCCGGTGAGCAGCACCAGGAACTCGGCGTTGTTGGCGACCAGCTCGTCGTAGGTGAGCCCGAAGAGCGGGCTGTTCGCGTCGATCACGTGGACGATGGTCCAGGAGAGCGGGAAGAACGTCACCTTCTGCCGTTCGAGCGCCAGCGGCACGAACCGCCGCGCGGTGCGGTCCTCGGGGAACTGGGTGAACAGCAGCTGGCATTCCACCTCGATCAGCTGGCTGCTGCGCGAGTTGACGATGCGGAACTCGAAGGCGGTCGCGCTCTGGTAGGGAGCGATCAGGGCGCGCTCGCTGAACACGATCTTCGCCGTGGGACGCGAGAAGCGCGCGAACAGCAAGCCGGTGGCGAGGGCGAAGACGAGGAGGCCGATCAGCGCCTCGACCGTGACCAGCAGGTTCGCCGCGAGGCCCGCCGGGCTGATGTGCCCGTAGCCGATGGTGGCGAAGGTCTGGACGCTGAAGAAGAAGGCGCGCAGGAACTCGTTGCCGCCCATGTCCGCGGCGGGGGCGCCATGCAGCGCCTCGGGCCCGCAGGCCAGGTAGGCGAGTCCGAAGACCACGTTGACCGTCAGGAAGGCGGCGACCACCAGCGCCAGGAACGTGGACCACGGGATGGTCAGCATGTGGTGATACAGGCTCAGCGAAGCGAAAGGCTTCATGCCGTCGCGCCGCACGTTGAAGCTGCCGTCGCGGTTGAGCAGCCGTTGGCGGCTCTCGCGTGCCACCACCGAGCCGAAGCCCAGGTCGCGGTTGATGTCGTCGGCGTCGGTCACCCGCCTGGTGCGATCGAAGGTCGCCATGACGCCGGAGTCTATGGCCCTGCTCACGAGAAATCGAGGCCCGCGCTGGCGCGGGCGCTCGCGATGCGATGAAATGAGCGGCGATGCCACGCGACGAGCGGTGCCCGGGATGAGCGCCCGCGGGTCGAGGTCCGGCCGGCCCCCGGCGGCGCCGCCACCGGCGCCCCCGGCGGCGCCGCGGGACCTGCTCGAGCTCCCGCTGCGCGCCAATCCGGCGTTCCGGCTGGTGCTCTTCGACCGCCTACCGGCAGGCCAGCGCCGGCAGCTTGCCGGCATGGCGAGCGACCCCGAGCACTATGGCGTGCTGCGGCCGCGCCGCGGCACCGGGCTGGGCCTCAAGGCGGTCGACCGCGAGACGGCCCTGCTCTTCCTGACCCTCGCCCGCCCGGCGCCGCTGCCGGGCTACGTGCGATCGCGCCTCGGCGATGCCGGTGCCGCGTTGGCCCTGGCGCGGCTGGTGGCGGACGGCGTGCTCGAGATCGAGCGTCCGCCGGCGGGCTTCGTCTCCGGCGCCGCGGCGATGTCGCTCTTCGCCGCACCGGCGGCGGCCGGCGGCCGGCTGGCCGAGCTGTCGCGGGCGGCGCTGCGCCATGGCCAGGAGATGGCGCGGACGCTGCGCGAGCCGGAACCGCTCCACCTCTCGCTGCGCCTCTACGGCTACAACCGGCTGCCGATGACGCCGCGGTGGCGGCGGGCGCTGCCCGACGCCGCGGCGGTCCGCCGCCATCTCGGCATTGCCGCGGGCGGTCGCTGGCAGCCACTGCTGGAGCGGCACTGGCGCGAGCAGCCGTCGGCCGGCGATGAGCCCTGGCTGAGATGGCAGCGCTGGCGGCCGGCGGGCGGCGTGCCGTCCCCGGCGGCCGCGGCGACCCCTTCGCGGGACGCCCCGACCTACAAGCTCTATGTCAGCCCGGCTCTCTCGGCCCTGCCGGAAGCTTTCGGCGCCATCCTCGACGGCCTGGCGGCGGAGGGTGCGCCCGGTTTCAAGGTGGGCGCCGGCGCCGGCGGCTTGCTGCGTCCCGACAAGATCGTCGCCTACTTCGAGACCTTCGAGCGTCTGGCCGCGGCGGCCGGCGCGCTGACCGAGCGCCTCGCCGGGGTCGCCCCCCACGGCGTACCCTTCACCTCGGAGATCGCCGGCGGCGGCCAGCTCTCGTGGGGCGTCGATCCGCCGCCGGCCGCGGGGTTCTGGCCGCTCGGAGGTGACAGCCGCATGAGCTGGCGCCTCTGGCTGACGAATCGATTGGCGCGGGCGTTGATCGCCGCGGTGGCCGCCCCTTCGGCAGCGCCGCCGTTGGCGGGCGCGGGAGCCGCGGCTCTGGCAGGTGCGGCGGCAGGGGAGACCATGGAGCCCTGGCGCTTCGCGGTCGAGCGGCTGCGCCTCGAGGGCATCGACACCGACTCCTGGACGCCCGGCGGCAGCCTCTGGCGGCGGCAGGGGGACGGGGCTTGACGGCGACCGCGCTCGCGGGACCGCTGGTCCTGCCCGCCGACGTGCTGCTGGTGCCGGTGGCGGACCTGTCCCAGGCGGCGCGGCTGCAGCTGAATTGCCAGGACGGCGACGTGGCCATCACCCGGCCGCGCCTCCGCACGCCCTCGCGCCTGGTGAGCGCCGGGGCCGCCGAGCTGCTGCGTGAATTCGCCACCCCCTCGACCGTGGTGGAGGCGGTGATCCGCCGCAGCCGGGCCTGCGGCGACGACCCCGAGGCCACGCTGGAAGGAGCCTACCCGCTGCTGGCGCGGCTGGTGCGCGAGGGCTTCCTGGTGTCGGCG
>DATNKH010000772.1:0-6955 GCA_035603475.1 Thermoanaerobaculia bacterium | reverse complement strand
CGAGCGCACCCGCCCCGACCAGGCTGGCGAATGGAACCAGCCCGAGGATGACCAGCTTGAACATCTGCGTGGCGGTCAGCTCGCCGATCGGAAGCCTGTCGCCCAGCAGGCCCTGGGCTTTCGACTTGAAGATCAGGCCCCCGATGAGGAGGGCGACTTCATACAAGACCGCGAACGCGATCCCGACCTGTATTGCACGCTGATCGTCGAACAGGGCGAACGATTCCGGCAAGCCGCCGACGGGACTCTTGGCGAAGAGCTTGATGCCCTGCCAGGCGTCATGGGATCTCGCCACCACTTTGCTCTTGAGCTGCTCGGCTAGTGCTAGTGGCACCGCTTGGAGGGCCGGTCCTTCGTTCACCGCAACTCCGCAGCCGTCGCAGAATTGCAGGTTTTCCGCGAGCGCCCTACCGCAAGCCTTACAGAACATGGTTTCCTCCCGGCCTAGTCGTACGTGGCTACATGGCTCTTTCAGCATTGGGCGTGCGCCGGCCGCCATGCGGAGCGGTCGCCCGTCCATTGTGACGAGGGCCGCGCAGCGCACCATGCATTCGTATTCAGTGCTCAGCGACTCGCGGGGCCCTCACGAAATAGCCGTCCGCCCACACGATATCCTGGTCGTAATCCGTAGGATCGAAGCCCGTGAGCGTGTAGACATTGCCTGCGAACTTGCCGTCACGACCTGCGCTGCGAATCGCCATCACCTGTTTGCCAGTCACGCTTTTCACGTTGAGACGATATTCATATGGGTGCTCCCAACCATCCAGGGCCGGCACGCTCTGGATGTACTGAGAGACCAGGACCGTGGACAAGTCCTCCGAGCCAATCACCGGCTCGAGTGACACGTCGTACGCTGTCGTGGTCTGTCCCGCGGCCGCCGCACCCACCTGATCCGTCAGCCACGAGAACATCGCCGTGCCTACCTTGCGAATGTCAGCCAGGGTGTGCTTTTGCTTGACCTGCTGCAGTGCGGCGTCCGGGTTGAAGCCTGGCTCATACGTCACGAAAACGCCGCTCGTGGTCACGTAGGCTTGCTTCCCGCCAACGGTCACGAGCGCCAAGCCGTTCTGAAACGTCTCGGCACGTTCGAGCTCCGGCACGACGATCATCTTACCCGCCGCGTCGATGTACCCCCATCCCTCGCTAGTCCTTACCGGAGCCAACCCATCGTTGAACGCCAGTGCGCCCAGGAACTTCGTCTCTCCGACCGCGCCGCCTTTCGTATCGATGAAGCCATTCCCGTCCGCGGTCCTAACCCGCGCGCGACCTTCGGAGAACATATCGCCCTGCTCGAATTGTGGATTGACGATGAACTTGCCCTTCGCGTCGATATATCCAATCCGCCCTCCAACCTTGACCGCCGCAAGACCTTCTCTAAAGGGCAGTGCCAACTCGAACTGGGGGTCGATGACCCAGTTTCCCTTCTCGTCGATGTAGCCCCACTTGTCACCATCTGAAGTCGCAGGCGCGAGCCCCCCGGTAAACGAGAGCACCCTCTTGAACTTGCCCGCCAACACCAATTGGCCGGCGCGGTCCACGAAAGCTCCCTGATTGTCGGCCGTCTGGACCGGCGCTAGATTCCCATCTCCGGAAAAAGCATAGGCCCACTGGAAGGTAGGGGTGCAGATGAACCTCCCATCCGTATCAATGAACCCGTATTGGTTTCCAATTTGTACGCTCGCCCTCCCGTGCATGAACGGCCTGCCCGAATCGAACTGAGGCGTGATCACCAAGGCTCCCTTGGTGTTGATGTAACCGACCTTGGTGCCAATGCGCACGGCTGCCAGTCCTTCCGAGAACCCTTCCGTCTGGTCGAACTGTGGCGCAATGACGGTCTTTCCGGAGCGGTCCATGAAGCCGAACTTGCCTTCGATCTTGATGGGGTACAATCCGCTGTTGTCGCGCTTCCATTCAGCCGGTGACCGGTGTAGCCACCAGTATCCTGCCGCGGCTACGACAACGACCGCGGCCAGGGTTGCCAGCTGCTGACGTGACATCCCGCGACGTCCGACGGTACGCCCGCCCCCCTGGACCGGCATTGCGGTTGCCGGCGCGGCCGCATCGGTAGCCAAGCCAGCGTCTCCATCCGCGAGCGGCAACCTGCACCTGCCGCAGAACCTGGCATCCGGAGCGTTGTCGAATCCGCACTTGCATCGCATAGGTCGTCACCTCTGTGCATGTCTGCCGGACTGCCAAAGAGCTGCCACGGCGTCTTGGTGATCCTCGGATCCTTGTGGATGAGAGCGCCATGATCCTATCCGCCGTCGGGACGGGGAGCAAGCTTATGCGGACATGGCGATTGCACTATCCAGCTCCAGACCTGGCTCATCGCGATGAACCTCCGCGTGCCTGGCTCGGTGGACGCGGCTGCACGAAGTCGGGCAGGACATATGGAGTACACTCTCGCGCCATGCCTGGAACCGCCCCGGCCGGGGTGTCCTTCGTCGAGTGGTTGTTGCTGCTGCCGGTGATCGGGGGCTCGATCTACTCGTTCCTCTGCCTGGGGGTGATGGCTCAGCTGCGGGCGAGGATGCGCCGAATGTCCACCGGGGCCGCCGCGTCCGCAGCGCCCGCTGGCCCGCCGAAGGGCGCCGGGCCGCACTCGGCCATCGGCGCCGGCGGCGCCGCCGGCGCCGGCGCCTCCTGGGCCGAGACCGGCGGCTGGCCCGCGGTGTCCATGCTCAGGCCGGTCTACGGCCTTGGCCGGGACCTCGGCGAGAACCTGCGCAGCGCCTGCCGGCAGGACTATCCGGACTACCAGGTCGTCTTCTCGGCCCAGCGCGAAGACGAGCCGGCGCTGTCCCTGGTGCACGAGATCCAGCGCGAATTCGGCAGCGAGCTGGTGACGGTGGTGGTGGACGGCACCGGCACGGTGCCGAACGGCAAGGCGCGCAACCTGCTCGTCGGCCAGAGCGGCGCCCGCCACGACCTGCTGGTGGTGAGCGACGCCGACGTGCGCCTGCGCCCCGACTACCTGAAGACGATCGTGGCGCCGCTCGCCGACCCCGCGGTGGGCTGCTCGACGACGTTCTACAAGGCGTTCGGCGCCCGCCGCTGGTACGAGGCGCTCGAGCAGCTCTTCGTCAACGCCGACTGGGTGCCGAACCTGGTCTTCGCCCACGTCACCGGCGCTTCGCCGTTCGTGCTCGGCGCCAGCAACGCGGTGCGCCGCTCGACCCTCGACGCGATCGGCGGCCTTGCCGACCTCGGCCACTACCTGCTCGAGGACTTCGAGATGGGCCGCCGCATCCGCGCGCGCGGCCAGCGGATCGCGGTGGTGCCGTACTTCGTCGACATGCTGGTGGACCTCGAAGGTCCGCTGCAGTGGTGGCGGCACCAGCTCTACTGGGACAAGAACACCCGCGCCGGCAACGCCTGGGGGCTCTTCGGCACGCTGTTCATCCGCGCCGTCCCCTTCGCCCTGGCGTTCGCCGCGGTGCGCCGCGGCGACCCGCTCGGGCTGGCGGCCGCCGCCGCCGCCATCGCGGTCCGCCTGCTCACCGCCGGGCTGTTCATGGGCTGGGGGCTCGGCGACCGCGAGGGTCCGCGCCGCCTGCTGCTGCTGCCGCTGCGCGACCTCGCCGGCTTCGTCTCGACCGTCGCGGCCTTCGCGGGCACGACCGTCGTGTGGAGCGGCACGCGCTTCGTCGTCGGCCGCCACGGCCGCATGGTGGCGAAGCCACACACCGGGCGGGCAGGGACCGTCGTGAGCAAGCTGGGACCCTCGTGAGCAAGCTGGGAACCTCGTGACCAGGCAGGTCATCATCACCGCCGACGACTTCGGGCTCA
This sequence comes from Thermoanaerobaculia bacterium, assembly GCA_035603475.1. Classification (GTDB taxonomy): domain Bacteria; phylum Acidobacteriota; class Thermoanaerobaculia; order Multivoradales; family UBA5704; genus JASLEW01. The sequence goes on along the minus strand of DATNKH010000772.1, from coordinate 3,166 downwards.
CCGTCGCCGTCAACGAGGCCGTCGAGCAGGCGCATCGCCAGGGTATCCTCACCGCCGCCAGCTTGATGGTCGGCGCCGCCGCCGCGGCCGACGCCGTCGAGCGCGCCCGGCGCCTGCCGACGCTGCGCGTCGGGCTGCACGTCGTGCTGGTCCAAGGCCGCCCGGTGCTGCCGCCCGAGCAGGTGCCGGACCTGGTGGACGGCGGCGGCGCCTTCACCGACCGCCTGGTGCGGGCCGGGTTCTCCTGGTTCTTCCGGCCGGGAGTGCGGCGCCAGCTCGCGGCCGAGATCCGCGCCCAGTACGAGGCCTTCCGCGCCACCGGCCTGCCGCTCGACCATGTCAACGCGCACAACCACATGCACCTCCATCCGACCCTGCAGGCGCTGATCCTGGCGATCGGGCGCGACCATGGGCTGCGCGCCGTGCGGGTGCCCTACGAGCCGCCGCTGGCATCGTTCCGCGCCGCCGGCGGCGGCCTCGCCAGGCGTCTCCTGACCGCCGCCGGGCTGGCGCCGTGGGTGGCGCTGCTGCGCCGGCGCCTGCGGCGGGCGGGCCTCAAGTCGAACCGCTGTGTCTTCGGGCTTCACGACAGCGGCAGGATGAGCACCGAGCTGGTGGTCCGCCTGGCCGGCGCGCTGCCCGCCGGAGTCACCGAGCTCTATTTCCATCCCGCGACCCGGCGCTGCCCCGAGCTCGAGCGCCAGATGCCCGCCTATGATCACCAGGCGGAGCTGGCGGCGCTGACCAGCCCCGGTGTCGGCGCCGCCCTGCGCGCCGCCGGCGCGCGCCGGATCGCATTCTGCGACCTGTAAAGTGGAGGCCCGGCGTCGCGTAGCGCGCCGCGAGCGGGAAGGAGGACGGCGTCATGCTGCGAGTGGTCACCGCGATGATCGGCGCCTGTATCTCGGCCTCCATCGGCCAGATCCTGGTGCGCCGCGGCATGCTGCAGATCGGCGAGCTGAGCGGCTGGTCGCCGCGCTACCTCGTCGGTTACTTCTGGCATGCCCTCACCAACCCCTGGGTGATCGCCGGCACGGTGGGCAACGCCCTGTTCTACTTCCTGTTCCTGGCCGTGCTGTCGTGGTCGGAGGTGAGCGTCGCCCTGCCGCTGACCGCGCTCGAGTACGTCATTGCCGCCGTGCTCGGCATCGTGTACCTGAAGGAACCGGTGCCGCCGCTGCGCTGGGCCGGCATCGCCCTGGTCGTGGCCGGGGTGATGTTGATCAGCCTGGACCGCCAGGCGCAAATGCGCGCCGAACAACCGCAGTTGCGCGCCGGGCAGCCGCATACGCGCGCCGAGCACGCCCGACAGGGTGCCGCGCCGCCTGGGGGCGGTAGCTAGCCGCTGCTGCTCATGGACAGGTCAGCGCCGCGGTGTCCTGCACCGGCAGTGCGGCGTGCAGGTCCGCGTTGTTGTAGAACGCCTGGTGGCTGGTCATGGTGTCGGTCACGGTGACGGTGAAGCCGACGTTGGTGGTCGCCGCAAAGAAGACCCAGAAGTGCTGGGTGATGGCACAGCCGTCGAGGATCTTGATCAGCATCTCCGGGTTGGAGCCGGCGAAGAACCAGAACAGTCCGCCCTGGGTAACTCCCAGGCTGGACAGCGGGATCGCATTGCCCGAGCCGGAGAGGCCGCCCCCCTGGCTGGTGTGGTACGACACCTGGATCATGAAGCGGCCGTCGCCGGCGTTCTGATCGATGCACAGCGTCGTGGCGTTGGGACTGCAGGCCGTGCCCGAGCTTCCCGTCGAGCCGTTGAGGAAGAGGTTGAAGCCACTGAGGGTCAGCGTGTCGGAGAAGTTGCCATCGCGTGTGGGAGTGAAACTGGTGTCGAACCAGAGCACCTGGCCGGGAGAGAGATTCGTCGGCAGGGTGACCGGCGTACCGGTGCAGCTGCTCGAGATGTTGCCGACGACATAGTGGTTCGCCAGGAACGGCGAGGAGACGTTGTGGTCGAGAGTCTCGGTCCCCGAGCTGTCACACTGGGTGTTGACGGTGAAGCACACACCTTGGCAAGAGGTGGAGGTCTGACCCACGGCAGTGGTGGGGAAATTCACCATGGCATCGTCGGGCGTCGTGCGCGCCGGAAAGCGCTCGATATGCGGCGGCGCGGCGGCGGCGGCGATGCCCGCCTGGGCCAGCCACGCCATGGCTACCAGGACCCCAGCCATCCGACCCGGTTGCGAAGCGTTCATGGGCGTCTCCTCTCTTCTCTTCCGATGAAAAGACCAGCGTCGATGCGCTCGGGAAGGCTTCGTGAGCCATCCCTCTACGCATCTTGCGCCCATGCAACGACCATGCCTTCCATCTCTTGCTCACTCTCACTGCTGCGACCGTTCGAAGGTGCTTGCGAGCCGGCGCGCGGCAGGCCGCGGTGGTGGCGCGACGTGCGGCGAGCCCGGCGCCGCGCCGTCGGCCTCAAGGCGCCGCGCGGCGATCGACCTCGACCCTGCCGTCCTTGATCACCAGCACCGGGTGCCGCAGGGCGGCGATGCCGGCGAGCGGATCTCCCGCGACGGCCACCAGGTCGGCGATGGCGCCGGGGGCGATCCGCCCGAGGTCGCGGCCGCGGCCGAGGACCGCCGCCGCCGTCGCGGTGGCGGCGCGCAACGCGTCGCGGGGTGTCATGCCCCAGGCCACCAGCAGCTCGAGCTCGCGGGCGTTCTCGCCGTGGGCGAAGACGCCGGCGTCGCTGCCGTTGGCGATGACGACCTTGGCGGCGAGGGCGCGGGCGAAGCCTTCGCGCGCCTCGCGCAGGCGCGCCGGCTCGGGCTGGCCGGGCCGCCAGCCCGCGTAGCGGGTCACCGCCTCGGCGGCGGCGAGGGTCGGGCACAAGGCGACGCCGCGCCGGCGCATCAGCTCGAGCACCTCGGCCGTGGCGCCGGTGCCATGCTCGATCGTCGTCACGCCAGCCAGCACCGCCCGGCGGATCCCCTCGGCGGTGTGGGCGTGGGCCGCCACCGGCAGCCCGGCGCTCCTGGCCTCGTCGACCGCCGCCGCCAGCTCGTCCTGCGAGAAGGTGGGCGTCGAGGGGGCGCCGGGCCGGCGCGGGTAGTCGGCGTAGACCTTCACCCAGTCGGCCCCGGCGGCGATCTGCTCGCGCACCGCCCGGCGCATGCCGTCGACGCCATCCGCCACCTGGGCGCCCTTCGGCACGTCCCAGCGC
>DATNKH010000771.1:0-3119 GCA_035603475.1 Thermoanaerobaculia bacterium | reverse complement strand
CTCGCCCAAACGGCGCGAGGGAGGCAAGGCGAATCCAGCAAGTTAGGACACTACCTGGGTTCCGGAGGGTGCCGGATGGCGGAGGATGACGGAGCTGCGGCTACAATTGCCCAGATGTTCGTCGAGCGCGCCAGATCCCCGATCGTCAACCTGCGGCCGGCGTCGCCGCGCGACGCCGAGCTGCTGCGGCAGTGGCGGGCCGAGACCAGCGTCAGGCGCTTCCAGCCGCTGAACGACCTGCCCACCTCGCAGCTGCGGGCGGACGTGGCGAGCCAGCGGATCGCCGAGCTGTACCGCGGCCAGGGCGACAAGTTCCAGTGGATCATCCAGGTGGACGGCCAGCCGGCTGGCTGGATCACGCTGGTGGTCAGCAACTGGGAGCACGGCCTGGCCGAGGTGGGCTACGCCCTGTCGACCGCCTACCAGTCCCGCGGCCTGATGACCGAGGCGCTCGGCCTGTTGGTCGAGGACCTGTTCACCAACACCAATCTCGAGCGCGTCGAGGCGCGCTGCGCGATCGACAACGACGCCTCGCGGCGGGTGCTCGAGAAGAACGGCTTCCAGCGCGAAGGGCACCTGCGCGGCTATTTCAAGCTGCGGGGCCGCCGCATCGACAACTACCTCTTCGCTCTCTTGCGCGAGGACTACGATCGACGCAGGCTGTAACCCGGCAGGGGCTGCCGCCTGCCGGGGCTCACTGCAGGCCTACAGCATCTCGAGGTTCGCGAAGCGGGCGATCAGCTTGCGCTTGCCGGTCTTGTCGAAGAAGACCGTGATCTTGGCGTCCTCCCCCTGCCCCTCGAGCTCGAGCACGACGCCGTGGCCGAGGGTCGGGTGGCGCACCCGGCTGCCGCGGCGCACCGGGCGGCGCAGCGCGGCGGGCTCGCCGGCAGCCTCGGGGTCCGGGATCAGGCTGCGCTGGGCAGGCTGTCCCCGCCCCCTCACCGGCAGCCGGTCCACCGGGCCGCGATGGGAGGGCGCCGCGGGCGCCTCGCCGTCCTCGCCTTGCCGCTGGGGGCGGCCGCCGTCCTGCCTGCCGCCGAAGAACGAGTAGATCCCCTGGGCCCGCGCGTCGAAGCGGGGGGCATCGAACAGCGCCGGGCTCTGGCTGACCTCGAGCAGCTCGCCGGGCAGCTCGGCCAGGAAGGGCGATTGCGCCTGGTCCTGGTAGCGGCCGGCGATGCGCCGCCGCCGGCAGCAGGTCAGGTAGAGGCGCTCGCGCGCCCGCGTCATCCCGACGTAGAGCAGGCGCCGCTCCTCCTCGACGTCCTCGGGCGCACCCTGCGAGTTGAAGTGAGGGAGGAGGCCGTTCTCGAGGCCGGCCACCACCACCGCCCGGAACTCGAGCCCCTTAGCGCTGTGCAAGGTCATCAGCGACACGCCGCGCTCGGCCTGCCAGGTGTCGAGGTCGCTGACCAGCGCCACGTGGTCGAGGAACGCGGTCAGCAGGTCGAGGTCGCCGCGGTTGTAGCTCGCGGCCTCGGTGAACTGCTGCGCCGCCGACAGCAGCTCGCGGATGTTCTCGAGCCGGGCCTGGTCCTCGGGATCGTCCTGGCGGTAGAGATCGGCGTAGGCGGTGGCGGCGAGCAGCCGGTCGAGCAAGGCGGGGAGCGGCAGCTCGTCGGCCGCCTGCTGCAGGCCGACCACGAGGTCGCGGAAGCGGCGCACGGCGGACGCGCTGCGCGCCGGGAGCGCTCCCAGCTGGTCGAGGGCGATCACGTCCCAGAGCGGCTGCCCGAGGTGCAGCGCCTGCTCGCGCAGCATCTCGAGCGTGGACTTGCCGATGCCGCGCGGCGGCTGGTTGAAGATGCGCGCCAGCGAGAAGTTGTCGCGCGGGTTGCGCAGCACGCGCAGGTAGGCCACCAGGTCCTTGATCTCGGCGCGGTCGTAGAAGCGGACGCCGCCGACCAGCGCGTAGGGGACCTCGCGCTTGAGCAGCTCGTCCTCGAGCGCCCGGGTCTGGGCATTGGTGCGCACCAGCACCGCCATGTCGCCGCGCCGGACGTGGCGGGAGAGGTCCTGCAGCGTGTCGACGATCCAGCGCGCCTCTTCGACCTCGTCGGCGGCGCGGTAGAGCTCGACCTTCGTGCCGCTGCCGCTGTCGGTCCACAGGCGCTTGCCCCGGCGGTTGACGTTGTGGGCGATGAGCGCCCCGGAGACGTCGAGGATGGTCTGCGTCGAGCGGTAGTTGCGCTCGAGCTTGCGGATGGTCGCGCCCGGGAACGCCTCCTCGAAGCGCAGGATGTTCTCGAGGTCGGCGCCGCGCCAGCGGTAGATCCCCTGGTCCTCGTCGCCGACGGCGGTGAGGTTGCCGTCCGGCCCGGCGAGCTCCTGGATCAGGCGCAGCTGGGCGTGGTTGGTGTCCTGGTACTCGTCCACCAGCAGGTAGCGGGTGCGGGCGCGCACCCGGGACCGCACCTCGGCGTCGGTCGCGAGCAGCTTGACGGCGAGCGCGATGAGGTCGTCGAAGTCGACACCGGAGGCCTGCACCAGCAGTCCCTGGTAGCGCCGGTAGAGGGCCGACACCTTCCGCTCGAAGAAGTTCTGCGCCGCCGCGTCGTAGGCGGCGGGCTCGATCAGGCGGTTCTTGGCGGCGCTGATCTGCGCCAGCACGGCGCGCGGCGAGAAGGCGGTCTCCGACAGCCCCTCGGCAGCCAGCGCCTCCTTGATCAGCGACAGCTGGTCGGCGGCGTCATGGACGGCGAAGTCGCGCTTGACGCCCACGCGCTCGCCGTAGCGGCGGAGCAGCAGCAAGGCGAAGCGGTGGAAGGTGCCGACGGAGGCCGGCAGCGGGTGCAGCCCGAGGAGCTCCTCCACCCGCTCGCGCATCTCGCCCGCCGCCTTGTTGGTGAAGGTCACCGCGGCGATGTGGCCGGGATCGACGCCGCGCTCCTCGACCAGCCACGAGATGCGGTAGGTGATCACCCGGGTCTTGCCCGAGCCGGCCCCCGCCAGCACCAGCTGCGGGCCCTCGCCATGGGTGACGGCGGCGATCTGGTCGGAGTTGAGGAAGCGCTCGAGGTCGATGGCGGCGTGCCGGCTCACCGGCGGAGTCTACCTCCGAGGGCAACCCTCCGACCGGGCCGAGGTCGGCAAGGCCCCCCGGCCGCCGTTTGGGC
>DATNKH010000770.1:0-2449 GCA_035603475.1 Thermoanaerobaculia bacterium | reverse complement strand
CTCCCGCAGGATCTGCTGCAGGTTCGGAGTCAGGGCGCAGCCGCCGGAGAGCACCAGCTCGTCGACCGGCCCCTCCGAGGAGGTCGCCGAGAAGAAATCGAAGGTCTTGCGGATCTCCGACGCCATCTCCGCCGAGACCGTGTCGAGCACCGGCCGCGCGTCGGCGAGGCTGTAGCGGTCGACCGTGTCGCCGCGCTTCAGGCTCTCGGCCTGCGCGAAGGCGAGGTTGAACTCGCGCTGCAGGGCCTCGGTGAACTGCTGGCCGCCGAACGAGATGTCGCGCCAGAACACGGTGGTGCCGCGCGCCAGGATGTTGATGTTGGTGACGCCGGCGCCCATGTTGATCAGCGCCACGACCTTGCGCTGATCGAGGTCGTAGTTGACCTCGTAGGCGTTCTGCACCGCAAAGGCGTCGACGTCGACCAGCGCCGCGGTCTTGCCGGTCTGGCTGATCACCGAGACGTAGTCGTTGACCTTGTCACGCTTGACGGCGACGAGCAGGACGTCCATGTTGTCGCGTCCCGGCTCGCCCTCCGAGAGGATCTCGTAGTCGAGACGAACGTCGTTGATGTCGAAGGGGATGTACTGCTCCGCCTCCCACTGGATCGACTCCGCGAGCTCCTCCGGGGGCATCGCCGGCAGCGGGATCTTCTTGATGATCACCGAGTGGCCGGAGAGCGAGGTGCCGAAGTTGGCGTTCTTCACCCGCGTCTGGTCGTTCAGCTTGTGGATGGCATCCACGACCAGCGACGAGTCCATGATCGAACCGTCCACGATGGCCTCGGGGGAGAGCGTCTCCACGCCCAGCCGCTGCAGGTGGAACTCACCCGCCTTGCGCTCGGACAGCTCCACGAGCTTCACCGCGGAGCTGCCGATGTCGAGACCTACCACTCCCTTCTTGGAGCGCGAGAACAAGGCCACGATCCTGTACTCCCCCCATTAAACGCCTGCGTTCACCGCAGCTTAGAGGCACTTAGTTAAAGCTTCGCTGGAAGCTACCAGGAAAAAGTGTCGGTGTCAAGGCGCTCATGCATCCATCGCTATATGGCACAGTGTACGAACTCTACACTTGAGAGAGACCGGCGGGCCAGCTCCTATTCTATTGATAAGCTTTGACTTACCGCGCCAGCCCATGAGGCCGCAGGGAGCTCCGGACGGCCCAACTGTAAACGTTTGCGCGCCAGCCTCGAAGGGGCGGTAACCGGGCGTCAACGGCCATCGACCGGCCGGTCGAGCGCGCCGGCCACGGCCCCCTCGCGCACCACCCTTCGGCAGGCCTCGGCCGGCCAGCACTGTGGTACTATGCGCTGCCCCGCGCGGAGACGTCGGCAGCGCGGATCGGCAGTGAAAAGAGGATCTGTGATGGCCAAGCAATGTGACGTCTGCGGCAGGGGCACGGTGTTCGGCAAGAACGTGAGCCACGCCCACAACGTGACCTCCCGCACCTGGGAGCCGAACCTCCAGCGCGTGCGCGCCCTAGTCGACGGCCGCGTGCGTCGCATCATGGTCTGCACCCGCTGCCTTCGCAGCGGCCGCATCGTCAAAGCGCCAGCCCGCACCTGGAAGCCAGAAGACACCGCCGGCACCGCCCAGTCCAAGTAGTCTTCCAGCGCTTCCGACACTCAACTTCAGTCCACTCCTTCGCTGACCGCCCGTTTGACGAGGCAGGTCGCCGGAGAGATCGGTGGCCGGAGGGGGGGAGGACGGTCCCTGGGCGTTGGACCTCCTGCATCCCCCTTGACCCCCTCTGAGCCCGTATGGGCGAGGGGTCCAAGGCTATCGGGCGGCGGCGGCGGACTATGACCCCTCGCCCATACGGGCTCAGAGGCGGTCAAGGGGGATGCAGGAGGTCCAACGCCCCCCGCTAGGGCCGGCCGGAGGGTGCCCCGGAGGCGTCCTCGCCGCGCCCGCCGGAGACATTCATCTGGCGGTCGACGCGCAGCACTCCCGCGACCGAGCGCAGGTCCCGCATCAGCTTCTCGAGCTGCTTGCGGTGCCGGAGCTCGCAGACGATGCCGATCGAGGCGCGGCCGGTCTCGTGGGTCTCCGCCTCGATCTGGGTGATGTTGCTGTCGGCCTTGGTGATCACCTCGGTGAGGCGGGCGAGGAGGCCGGGCTGGTTCTCGGTCTCCAGCAGCAGCGACACCTGGTAGAGAGTGTCGCGCTCGCGGTCCCACTCCACCTCGATCTCGCGCTCGGGGTGATAGAGCAGGTTCCTGACGTTCGGGCAGTCGACCGAGTGCACCGAGACGCCGCGGCCGCGCGTGATGTAACCGACGATCTCCTCGCCCGGCAGCGGGTTGCAGCACTTCGCCAGGTAGGCCAGCAGGTCGCCGTGCCCCTTGACGACGATCGGCCCGGGGCCGAAGGGCAGGATCTTGCTCACCGCCTGGCGGATGCGTCCCGGCTTCGCGGCGGGCTCGACCAGCAGCTCGTCGCCGAGCACCCG